>NZ_JBQKLN010000013.1:0-91589 GCF_052116205.1 Prevotella sp. Sow4_E9_plate
CGGTCGACGCCCATCAAAAGCAAGCTTTCGATGTCGTTTCCCCTCGACTTGCATGTGTTAAGCCTGTAGCTAGCGTTCATCCTGAGCCAGGATCAAACTCTCCATTGTAAAATATCATTTTTACGTCTTGCCTCATTGCTGAAGCAATCGGTGTTTGTTGTCTGTACTTAGGACGAATATCCTTTTCGTTTATTGAAGCTTAGTAAACCTGACTTGTCAATTGCTTGACGGTTCATTTCTTTTACCCAGTCAACTTCCTTATTTCTAAGAAGTTAACCGCTTCTTGTACTACTTGTCTGTTTATGTAAAATCTTTCAAAGAACTCTTTCTTTAATTGCTAAGAGAAAGTGTATTTCTCAAAAGCGAGTGCAAAAGTACTAACTATTTTCCATTCCACCAAATCTTTTCCGAAAAAAGTTTGTTTTTTAGTCTCATTTTAACACTTATAAAGACTTTAATAACTCAAATTCTAAAAGACACATTATAATATTTGTGCGTGTACTGGCACAGGCACACAGGTGTGCATACATACGCACAAATTAAATTAGGTTCTGAACGAGGGGGCGGATAGTGCAGAATATAGTACTTACAAACCTAATATTGACCTCAGAACATCAGGCATCAACGTAGGTCTTGCAGTAGACCTCGAGTGGAAGCATGGTATTACATTCAATGTAGATTTGTAAGAAAAAGACAACAAAGGATACCCTTCAAAAAACTGAAAAGATAGGATACACTGAAGGAACTGAAGGATGAAATTAAAAAATCATTTTTATATGCATCGTAGAGCAAAAAGACGCAATTGTATGATTATCAAGTAATTACAATATATTTGACCATATGTTAAAATGCTGTTTTTGATATGATATTATTATGTTTGAAAACTGCCTTCAGTTCCTTCAGTCCAAAAATCTATCCAAACTGTTTACTTTTTATCAGAATTTACACATTCTGTGATACCCATCCTTCAGAACCTTCAGTTTTCACGATTCTCTCCTTCAAAAATACTGCATTTTTGGGGGTTCAAATATTTTTACCACACTCCAGCTGGGAAATATGAAGCAGAGAACAGGATTTATCTTACTGAGATATTTTTCTATCTTACAGAGATATTTTTTTATTTCACAGAGATAAATTTCTATCTTACAGAGATATAGGACTGCAGATAATCCATTATCTCCTATAAGGGAGAATCAACGTCAACCAGGCAGAGATTGCAGAATATAGCAACGTTCCAAAGGACAGTAACGATAGTTAGCTTCAACCATATGACAACTGACATGAAGTCAGTTGTCACCGTCAGTACCGTAGAAAGAGGTTTCATCCGAGTGAAGGGATGGTAAACTGTAAAAAGACAGTCGCAATAACGTAATATTACGGAATAAATGTTAATAAAGCGCAGAGATAATTGCTAGTTTCAATAATTGGCATTATCTTTGCGCTTAGTTCTTTAAGATTACAAACAAATAAGTAAGATAAATTATGACAGAAAAAGAAATGTACAATCTGATAAATAATCAGAACAATCAGCAGAGCAATGGCTTTGCATTCAACGAACGAGAGCGCGGATTGAGCGGTGCCTTCCCTGTATTGATGCGCAAGGTTTACACCTGGATGACATTGGCTCTCCTGATAACCGGTGTCACCGCCTTTGGTGTTGCTGCCAGTCCTACCCTCTTCATGAGTCTTCATAAGATGATGTGGGGATTGATTATCGCAGAGCTGGTTCTGGTCTTCGCCTTGAGCGGTGCCATCAACCGCCTGTCATTGGGTACAGCCACATTGATGTTCATCGGCTACTCGGTACTGAACGGTGCGATGCTCTCATCCATCTTCTACGTCTACAGTCCGATGGTCATCGCAAAGGTATTCTTCATCACAGCGGGAACCTTTGGCGTAACGGCTTTCTACGGTTATACCACCAAGAAGGACCTGACCTCTATCGGCAAGATCCTCTTCATGGCTCTGATTGGCTTGATTATCGCGACCGTAGTCAACATGTTCCTGAAGAGTCCAGGATTTGATTACATCCTGAGTTATGTGGGTGTGGCAGTCTTTACGGGTCTGACAGCCTGGGACAGCCAGAAGATCAAGCAGATGCTCCAGACACAATACGACGTAAGTGAAGGAGCCCAGAAGCTCGCCTTGCTCGGTGCATTGACCCTGTATCTCGACTTCATCAACCTCTTCCTCTATCTGCTCCGCATCTTCGGAGGAAGCAACAAGGATTAAGTTTTAAAAATCATATAAAAAAAGAAAGTTGGCTGGCCCATCAACGGGTTAACCAACTTTATTTTTTTTAGAAAAAGCAAATGATAAAGTCTATACTGTTTTATCATATTCGTGATGCAAAGTTATCGAAAATATCGTAAAGCTCCAAATTTTTCGGCAAAAAAATAGTTTCATTCCTATCAAATAGGTGTTTCATTGGGGGGAATGAAACTTTTTTATATAGGAATGAAACTATTATTTTAACATTTATTTCATGGCTTTCATCTCGAAGAGCAGTTCACCACCCTGCAAGATTTGCTGATGGGAAATGCGATAATCACTCCAAGGATTTCCATTCAAGGTGGTAGACTGGATGAGATAATCATCTGCCTTCCTACGTTGAGCCGACAGAACAAATCGCTTGCCGTTCTCCAGATTCAACGTCACCTTATCAAAGCTTGGCGTTCCGATATAATACTCTGGCGTACCTGGACAAACCGGATAGAAACCGATGGAAGAGAAAACATACCAAGCCGACATCTGGCCCGCATCATCATTGCCCGACAATCCACCCGGCGTATCATTATACTCGGTATTCAGGATATGATGAACACGCTCCTGAGTCTTCTCCGGTGCACCAGCCGCATCATAGAGATAAGGTATCTGATGACATGGTTCGTTGCCATGCCAATACCATCCCTTGTCAAACATATCATCCAGACGGGTAACCACAGGATCATCGCCCTTAGCCGACTTGCTGTTGCGGATTACCTCAAACAGTCCTTCCGGATTCTGTGGCACATACCAGGTATAATGACAGGTAGCACCCTCGGTGATATAGCTCTTGCGATGAACCAGATCACGATTGTTTTCCCACTTACCTTTCTCTGTCCTGCCGTCAGCCCAACCCGTAGAAGGATTGATGACATTGCGCCAGTTTTCAGAACGGCGCATCAACAGCTGATAATCTTCCTGATACTTCTGACGTTGAGAAATATTCTGACAAGAATCCATCAAAGCCTTCGCCATCTGAGCCACGGCGAAATCATCATAGGCATACTCCAAAGTGCGGGATGTCTGTTCGTTGGTATGGAAAGCATCTGCCACCGGATTCTCCAGAGGAATATATCCGTTCTCAATATACGAGGTAATGGCACGTCGACCCTTGCCGTCTTTATAATCCCTGATGTAATAAGGAGTGGAGAAGGCATTCTGTCGCATGCCGTCGTATGCCTTCTTTGCATCAAAGTTACGAATGCCCTTCACATAGGCATCAGCAAGAGCAGCACTCGCATGATCGCCAATCATCGCTGCCGTATAACTGTTCCAACATGGGAAGATAGGCATCCAGCCACCCTCCCGATACATCTGGACCAGTGACTGCATCATCTCGCCAGAGAGCTTCGGAGTGATGAGACTATAGAGCGGCAACTCTGCACGATATATATCCCACATCGAGAAATCGCCATACTTCTTCAGGGCATTATATGGAGAATAGTTTCCATAAATAGAATAATCAACCTGAGTACCGGTAGAGAACTCCGGATAATCACCATTCACATCACTGATTTCATGAGGCAGGAATGAAGAACGGTAAAGGGCACCATAGAACTGGTTCACCTTGGACTGATTCTTACTCTCAACATCAATGGTATGGAAACGCTCGCACCAGAACTCAGCAGCAAACTGCATCATACTGTTAAAGTCCAAGCCTCCGAACATATAGTTCTCGCCATTGAGATTTCCCAGTGCATTCTCACGGGAAGTGAAGGAAGAAGCCGACAGCCACTCCATCGACTTGCCTGCCTTGCCACGGAAGGTGAGCCAGGCACCAATACGCGCTTTGTCCTGCATCTTCAATCCCCTACTTATTCTGTTATCACCGTCAAAGACACCGTAATCCACAAGCTCATCTTCATCGTATGCCAGAACGAAATGACCGCTGAAGCCAGCCGGCTCTCCCCATCCCTGATAAATGCGGTGAACAGGATTATAGCCATATACCACATGGTTGACGGTATCAATCTCTATATACCCCTGTCCCTCGTCACTGTTCGGATTGATGACCAGATGCACCAGCTCATCCTTGTCGGGCGTGACACGGAGGATGGAAGTATGACTCAATGCCGTGAGCTCTGCCTTGAGATGTTCCTGCTTGAGGTGAACAGCATAGTAATGAGGATGGGATATTTCATCATCATGACTGAATGGCGTGGCACGCTGCTCTGGCTGAAGACGCAGGTTACCACCCAATGCAGCTACGGTAAAGGAACCGTAATCCTGCGTACAGCCTCCCACTATCCAATGGCTGTTGCGGAAACCCTGCAAGTGGGTATCCTTATAATAATAAGGTGCAATACATTTCTGTTCGGTATCCTGTGTCTGCGGCGTCCAGAAGTTCTGTCCGTTCGGAACGAGGACAGCCGGAAGGGTTTGTCCATGTTCCTCGCTACCCTTGCCAAACATGCCGGCAGTCTGGGTATTCGCCGGTGCTGTACCCACCATCGTATTGAGGGCATTGAGCTGGCGGATATGTTCCAGATTGTGGATGCGTTCGTGCATCATCTGCTTCCATGTATTCCAGGAATAATAACAAGTACCGTATTCTACCTGAGCAAGACCACTGAGTTGGATATCCCGCTCATTGAGCATGAACTTGAAAAGGACCGAATCCTGAGCATTCTTATAAAATACCATCTGCAGGTTGGCAGCCATCGGAACCACACGGTCCATCCTGTCTACCCCATTACCCAAGACCACCTTTTCCTCATCCTCTCTGGCACTCTGCGGAAGAGAAGCCGTATCGAAAAGGAACGACAGAAGACGGTAAAGAGCCGTATCGTGACCAAAGCGAAGGGTCGCGGAAGAACGGGGAGAACGCAATGCTGCATCAGCCTCAGCCTCGATATTCTGCCAGAGCGAGATGGCACAGCGTGCCGGAATCGACTCGTTGGTCGGGTCGTTGCCATTATTGATGGTCATGCGACGGTTGTTGGCATCATAGATAGCCCGGAACTCCTCATCCGTAAACAGCGCATTCAATCCATCTTCTATATCCTGCGGATAAGTAGGGAAATTCAAGCCTACATCCTGAATGGAAGAGGCTACCGTATGCATCTCGGTCATCAGCTTCAAGGGTTCATCTACTTGAGAGACATCCTTAAATAACTGAAGAAGGAAACGGCGAGGTGATACATGTGCCTGCACATGCGTACGATTCTCCAAAGCTTTTATTTTAGGAGAGACATACGCTATCCAAGCCATATCGGCAGAATCGGTCTTGACATCAAGATTCAAACCCGGCTGAAGGGTATGCAACTCCGAAGTAAAAGCCTGCATACTCCTGGCGCAACGATCCACCACGCTGGAGCGGGCCTTCACCGCATTGCCTGCAGCAAAAATCTGTGGATAACGCTCAAACATACGATGAGCGATGCCCTGATGCTGAAGAGCACCCAACTTGCTCAGTTTTCCACCATTACCCTTGGCATTCTCCCATACACGCTGCAGCATTCCCTTCACCTGCAGACCCAGCGGAGTGAGATTACTCTCATCTTCAAAATGCTTGCAGATCCAGACATACCGGTCATCCTTCGGCATCCAACGGGAACCATGGCGACCATAATGACTGATATAAAAAGGTGCGTATCCCTGAGGAACACTCGGAGAATCAGACAGCACATAGGTAGCCGTACCAAAAGTTCCTGTCTTGGCAGAAGGTCCTTCCGGGTAAGCATAATAGACGCCACCCATCTGCTGGCGGGTCTGAGCTTGCATGGATAGCACGCAAGCCAAAGAGATATATAATAATGTTACTTTTCTGTTCATATAATATATGAAACGGAGAATACTCCCATTTATTGTTTTTCCAACCTCCAATCAATACCTAAAGGATTTCCTTCCATACGCAGCACCCAAGGGAGATTTCCGGTGGTGGCTATCTGCATCACGGTATCATCCTGTTCTGCCTTCACGGTGACGCTCTCTGCATCTTGCGAAACCTTACGCCATACGATCCCATTATAAACGAATGAGCCTGTACCCAGAAGTTGCTGCAGGGCTTTCCGGGAGATAAACAGGAAGGTGCCATCCCGCATTCCATGATTGGAGCATTGGTTGCAAACATACAGGTTCTTTCCTTTCTGCGGACTATCCCAACAGAATCCGTCAGCCTCAGCCACAAGTTGACGAGGGATGAGATAGACCGACTGATTACATTTCAGCACAAGGGTATCAGGGATACTCACGGAATCTACACCCACTTCCCATTGACGATATTGACGATTAAGAATGAAGTGAGATATAAACTGCACAGGAATAGTTTTCCCGTATTTATCCACAAGTTGTTCACAAAGTGTGAATTTCTCTTTCTCCTTTATATTCAACGGTTTGAAAGCTTTATCAACAACCTTTTCCACAGCAGAAGAATGAGGGAACACCAGTTTTCCACCATTTATCAACACATCGTGAGTTATGAACATCTGCTTCCATTGCTCTCCTTCTCTCACCACCTTCAAGTCCTTTCCATTAGACAGATGGATGGTGTATTCCGGAACCATCGGTGAACCTACGATATAGAGATTCTGTCCTGCAATAGGATAGAAACCCAGCATATTGAAAATAAGCCAGGACGACATCGCTCCCCCATCATCATTACCCGGCAAACCACCAGGAGAATCATCATAGTTATCGTTCACAATCTGATGGATTCGCTGAACGCTCAAGTCAGGGCGCCCCACCCAATGATACAGGTAAGGAGTCATGAAGCTCGGTTCATTCGCCACATTGAAATGACCATTGGCGAAGAAGGTATCGAGTCGTTTGATGAAAGCATCCTTGCCACCACAAGCCTCAATCAGTCCCGGCACATCGTGCGGAATACTGAGACTATACTCTGCCGACAAAGCCTCGTAGAAGAAGGTTGACCACCATGGAAGATACCAGGGCGCCACCTTGGTATCCGGATGATAAGGAATCACAGGATGATAGACCTTCGACTTGCCCCAAGGCACAGAGTCGAGCCATCTGCCATCCGCATCTCTCGGCATGATAAATCCCTTCATCCCCTGCCATTCATAATCAGAGCGCCAGAGGTTGCGCCAGTTATGCGAACGCTTCATATACTTATCGTAGAGTTCCGGATAACCCAGTCCTTTTGCCACCTGGGCAATACACCAGTCATCATAGCTATACTCCACGGTACGATTGCCGGCACGGTCTATTCCATACGGAATATAGCCCAGCGTATTATATTCCATCAATCCACCTCTACCATGCTTTTCCTCAGGCACACTGCCCACAAAGCCATCATCATCCGTTGGCGGCACTTCGGCATCCTTGATCATCGCCTTCAGCGCCAGTTCATAATCGATACCCTTCATTCCTTTGGCAAAGGCATCAGCTATGACAATATCCGCATTACTGCCACCCTGCGTTCTACCGTTCCAGTTGCCACTTCTGGCATCAGGCATATAACCGTCATGCTTGTAGATATTGAGCAGGGAATTGACCATATCACGCTGCTGCGGTTCCTCTATCAGCGTAAGCAAAGGCATGGAAGTACGGTAAGTATCCCAGATGGCATAGTAATCATCATAATAAGGCGTAGCGGAGAAATGAGGGTTTTCACCCGACTTATCCACAGGCATCAGCATCGTATGATAAAGAGCTGTATAAAACATCCGCTTCTGCTTTTCGGTTCCTGCGATTTCTATCTTTCCCAACTTTCCGTTCCAGGTTTTCCGCACATTCTTCAACTGGGCATCGAAGCCGCAGGCAGGGATATTCTTCCTTGCCTGGGCAATACTGATATGCGAAATACCAATCTTCAGATTGACGGTACTTTTCGAGAAGGCAACATCCAATCTTGTCTTTGATTCCTTCACCTTATTATATAGAGGCGCTTCGCCATTAGCTAAAGGGACATCGCTATTAGATAAAGGCGTATCGCTCTGCAAATAGAAATAAACGGTATAAGGGCCTCCATTGTTCCAGCCACCCCTTACAGTACTCCATCCTGAGACGGCATATTTCCCATCACAAGTAACATACGAATCCACATACTGCTGAGTTTCGCGCTTATCTGGAATCGTATCTATACCCAGGAAGGTAGCCACATCTATCTGGAGTTTTCCCTTCTGTTTTCTGCCATAATCCAATCGATAGAAGGCACAACGTTCTGAGGCGGTAATCTCCGTCCGGATTCCATTCTCAAAAGTACAGGCATAATATCCCAGGGCTATCTTCTCATCCACCCGTTTCTGGATGATTTCCCCTGCATCCAAGAAAGGCTGAATCAGGATATTGCCATACTTCTGTCCACCTCCCGTTCCACTGACATGCATCTGCGAGAATCCTTTGAGAGGCTCAGGCATCGGCGCCCATCCCGCATTCGGCATAGACACGGCATCCGGTCCCGGCTTCGCCATACCGTATGGCATGCAAGGTCCGGGGAAAGTTCTACCCAATCCCTCACTTCCGATACGTGGATCAACGTATCGGGAAAAATCTTGCGCTATCAATGAGGATAGCCCAAGGACGCAATATAATGCTAAGGCCAAGATTCGCTTCATTTTTTATTTCTGAATTTGCGGTAAAAGAGTGCGTTACTGTAATAATAAAGGGAGAGCAGCAGACTGCCACCCTCCCTTATTGCTATCTAAATCACATGATTTATCAATATCCAGGATTCTGCTCCCAACCATTCAAATTGATTGTGTTTTGTGGCACTGGGAAGATGCGATGACGCTTGTCAAAGCTTGCATCCGGGAAGTCCTTGTAATGAGGGAAGAACTCATCCTCATAATGACCGAAACGAATCATATCATTACGACGCCAGTTCTCATCAAAGAATTCACGACCACGCTCATCATAGATTTCCTGCAAGGTAGGTTCGTTAGCTATCGTTGGAGCACCTGCGTATGAACGAATCTGGTTGAAGAGAGCTTTTGCACCACTACTACCCTGACGAGTAAGAGCCTCAGCCTTCATAAGGAGAACATCGGCATAACGGAAAATCGGCAGGTCATTAGACTGGTTACGACCATTATTATAGTCGGCTGGAGTAGTAAACCATTTGATGGAGTGACAACCCTGCTGATAAGCATTTGCGTCATTGCCAACTTCAATGGTGTTATCTTTCTTAGCAAGAGTGATGTTTTCCGTAAAATGTACCTGGTTGCCTTTATACATAAAAGGTTCAGTTGTAGGACGTAAAGTCTTTGGGTCACGAACATAGACATCACCACGAAGAATGCTGAGATTACGAATATCCCCATCCAGAGAGAACAATTTGGCAAACTCAGGAGTGACTACCATGTTACCACCAAACGACTGAGTAAACTTATCTGTTGAACCATAGACATTTGGCAACAAATTTTTCATATCCTTGAATGTACGAGGCCGAGCATACTGCATACCCTGACGATTGATGGCATCATATGGTATTGCGTATATGAAGTCTTCCACCTTCCAGCTATTGTCGTATGAGAACTTATGAAGATAGTCAACAGAACCCAAATTGAACTTACCACTATTGATAATATCATCGCAAGCAGCAATACAAGCATCCAACTTTGGATTTGCAGCAGTTGCTGCATCATATTGGTCAACCGACTCCGCCGTATAAACAGGCCAGTTGATATATAGCTTGGCAAGAAGAGCCTCTGCCATCCATTTAGTAGGCTTGCCGTATGTATTTTCAGTAACATCATCCGTCAATGCAGGGATAATGTCATTAAGCTCACTCTCAATCCACTCCGCAACTTCCTTACGTGGAGAACGAGGTACCACAGAACCTTCAGCCTGAACTTTATCCAAAATAGGCGTATCACCATAATTATCCATCAAAATCCAGGTATAATAAGCACGTATGGCACGAGCAGGCGCTTTCATCTGGGCAGAAGCTCCACTACCCAATTCCTCCAAGATGGTATTCGCCTTTGTAATACCAGCCGTCACATCATCATACCAACCGATAGAGGCATCATTAGGAGAACTACAATGTAGTGCTTGGTGAGCATAGGTACCACTGTCATAATAACCGCCAGCAAAAGCGAGTGAAGTAAACTCATCGGAAGCCAAGCATTGCGCCTCCATATAACGGCGACCCAATGTTCCTGCAAGATGGTAATATACATCCGCCATTTTTGCCTCCACAACAATCATAGGATCAACTCCTGAGTTTTGACTAGGATCCTCAGTATATTGCGAGTTTGGACTCATGTCCAAATCCGTACAGCCGGTAAGTGTCATAGCTAACAATCCAGCTGAAATAAACAATCTATTTAGTTTCATATTCTGTAATCTGATTAAATGTTATTACTTAACAGTCACAATAGCGATACGGTTAGCATGATTGGTATCCGCACCCTTGGCGATAATACGAGTCACATTCACGCCCTTATTCTGTAGATACTTAGCTACTGCATCTGCACGTTTCTGAGACAACTGCTGATTTACAGAAGACTTGCCTTCAGGAGAAGCGTATGCTACAATCTCGACATTAGAGCCACTCTTGATGCCATCAAGTTCTGAAGTATTACCAATCTCTGCAGAATTTACAGGGAATGTCACAACGTATGTGCTCTGTACGAATGTTGTCTTTCCTGGAACCTCCTTAACCACTTCCTTGATTACTGGTACTTCCTTGATTACCTCTCGGTCGATATACTGTGGCGTAGCCTTTTTCTTCTTGCTTCCACCGAAATTAATCTTAACACCCACCATGAAGGTACGTGTATGTGGATAACGGCTCCAACGATAATCGATACCCGGATCAATGCCACCCATATTCACCTCAGGATCAAGTCCCTTATAGTTAGTGATCGTAAAGAGGTTATTGGCTGTGCCATAAAGAGTCAAATCCTGAATCCAGTCATTAAAGCAATTACGGAATGTATAACTCAAAGAGAGCGTCTGAAGACGAACATAAGATCCTTTCTCTATATAACGGTCCGAAGGAAGTGAGCTTGAAGCATCGCCAACAGGATTAGAAAGGAATTCTTTCAATACGTTCTTACCATCTGAGAACATTTGAGCAGCCGTATAGTGAGCGCGAGCACTATTATAAACGTCATTACCGAACACACCTGTGATAAATGCGTTCAGACTCCAGTTCTTATAAGTAAGCGTATTATTCCAACCTGCATTGAGCTTAGGTTGCGCACAACCAGTTATAGAACGGTCTTTCAAACTTGGATTATTGGTAGTTTCGCCTGTACGATTACCATTTTCATCAAGAACGTAGTACTCTGAGCGTCCATTTACAATTCCTGCATACTGATACGTATAGAATGTACCAATAGGTTCGCCCTCCATAATTCTCTGTGTCCAACCATCAGCAGAAACACCAGCTACCATTGGGTCACCCTGGGTGAGATTAGTAGTATGGAATGTCTCATTCTGCATCTTATCGACAGTATTCTTGTTATGAGAGAGGTTGAGGGTAGTACTCCACATGAAATTCTTGGTACGAACAGGCACCGCATTCAATGTGAACTCAATACCCTTATTGGTCATCTCACCCACATTGGCATCCATCCAACCATATATGTACTGAGTTGTAGAAACAGGATAGCTCCAAATCAAGTCCTTGGTCTTCTTATGATAAACTTCTACAGTACCATTCAGACGTCCCTTCAAGAATGCGAAGTCGAGACCAATGTTCAACATACCTGTTGACTCCCACTTCAAATCAGGGTTTGCATTCTTGGTTGCACCGTATGTGCGATAAGTCTTACCATCATATACGAATGTACCAGAAGCACCATACGTATTATAAGAAGAATACACATCGAAGCCCATGGCATTACCAGAAATACCATATCCCGCACGAAGTTTCAAGTTATCGAAGATATGCTGGTTCTGCATAAACTTCTCCTCAGTGATATTCCAGGCAGCAGATACAGAAGGGAAAGTTCCCCAACGATTGTTCTTGCCGAATACAGAAGAGCCATCTCGACGAATGGTTGCCTGAAGCATATAACGACTGTCAAAAGAGTAGTTCACACGACCGTAGAAAGAGATATTACGTACCTTCTCCAAATAGCCGCTCTGAACGGAGTTCTGAACACCCAAGATGGTTTGTGCGTATGACATATTATACCATCCAAGATCATCATTATAGTAACCTTCAACACTGAGACCGAATCCATCGTTATTCTTCTTTTCTTCCCAAGAATAACCACCCATCAAGCCCCACTTGCTCTTTCCGACCTTGAAATCGTAGTTGAGATAAGTCTCAAAAGTCTGTTCACGACCAAAATAAGTATTACGGGTAGCCTGACCATTCTTGTTGCCAATACCCTCCAACTGAGAGTTACGGGTATTATAGGCACTATAAGTACTTTGATAATTACTCCAAGAATAGTTGACACTCCAAACGAATCCCTTCCAAAGTTCGAGGGCGGTCTTACCAACAAACTGGTTACGTTTCCATACAGTCTCAGACTTATTTTCCTCCATCAATGCAAGAGGGTTATAGTTCTTGGAACCAGAGCCTACTGTCCATATTCCATCCGCATTTTTGATGGCATTTGTAGGAGAATAGTAGTTCATGGCATCAAGCACAGATGCACCCTCATTGCCAGATGGTACGCCAAAGTGTTTGCCATACATCATATTCGCACCAAGAGAAACAGTAAGGTGGTCTTTCAATGTCTTGGTTGACACAAGAGAACGGACATTGAAACGGTCAAAGCCTGTCATCTTGATGACACCCTCACGCTTTCTGAGATCGGCACTAATCATATAATTAGTAGAACCATTTCCACCACTAATGTTTACATTATGATTATGACTGATACCAGTACGAAGCACCTCGTCTTGCCAATCCGTATTGGCGCCACCATCCTTGAGAGTTATATTGTTGTCCTTTGCATACTGACGCAAATCATCAGCTGTACACACATCATATTTCTTCAGAATATTATCAAAAGCCACATAGCCATTGTAAGAGACATTGGTTTTCTCCTCAGCACCCTTCTTGGTAGTAATGATGATTACACCATTGGCAGCCTTGGAACCATAGATGGCCGTAGCTGTAGCGTCTCGAAGAACGTCAATGGACTCGATATCTTCTGGAGACACAATAGAAATATCAACTCCAGGAATTCCATCCACTACATAGTAAGGTGACATGGCACCTGTACGGAGAGTAGAAGCACCACGAAGTGTAATGGTAGGAGAACCGTTAGGATCGGCAGTAGAAGAAACCACCAAACCCGGAACCTTTCCCTGAAGCATCTGACCTGGGTCTGTGAACACACCTTGGTTCAAATCTTCAGCCTTCACGGTAGTAATTGAAGAGGTAACATCCTTACGGCGCATCGTACCATAACCTACCACAACCACCTCGTTGAGGGCAGTGTTATCTTCATCCAACACAATCTGACTATTGCCACTTGCCTTAATGGTCTTTGACGTAAATCCAATGTAAGAGAGCTTCAACTTTGCTCCCGGCTTCACATTCAAGGTATAGTTACCATTTATATCGGTAACCGCACCATTGTTAGTACCTACCTCCATGACGCTTACGCCTATGAGAGGTTCGCCATTGGCATCTTTTACGGTACCGCTGACCTTACTTTGTGCAAATGTGAGTGTACTCACCAGCAGAAGGGCGGAAGAAAGCAATACTCTTTTCATGATTCTTCCATTTGTCTTTTGTACTATTTGCATAACTTATTAGATTTTGTTATAAATAATCGGATGCAAAGGTAGTACTACCTTATTACACCTGTTTAAGATTTTAGTTTCAATTCTATTAAAAGATTGTTTTTCTAGTCTTCTATACCGAAAGTTTTTCCTCCATAGTTTACTTTCGGTCCAACCTGAACTCGCAGATCATCAATCTCTACATCCCTGGCATTCTCCACATAGACTCCATATACCTTATTATATATAAAGCCCTCGCCACGACATGGACGCTTGTCATACACGCCGCCATCATAGCCTGTCAGTTTCTTCAAGTTGAGATGTACATTGTTGAGATAGATATTGTTTACCTTATCCGGAGTATCTCCGCCGATAAAGCATCCGTTTTCTGAAGTGGCATAAATATGATTGAAGTAGATATGACTCACCTCGCCACATCTTCCTACCGTCTGACCTTTAGGGAATCGCCAGTTGGCATCCTTGTGATTTCCATTGGCACGAGGGTAAGAAGTAACGTAAATAGATTCTGCCTTGCCCCACCATACATCGCTCCACAGCTGGCAATCCAGAATGATGTTAGAGAAAACCACATTGCTCACGGTTCCCTCGTCACGGTTCTGAATACCGAGACCACGGTTGCTACCTTTGATCACGCAATTGTCGATAACCACATTATAGATGGAATCCATATTCTCACTGCCAATCTTCACTGTACAGCTGCGGCTCTCCATCACACAATTCGTTACAACGATATCGTGGCAAGAACCATATTCTTCAAACTCACGGCGGTTTTTCAGGCAGATAGCATCATCGCCACTGGTAATATGACAGTTGGCAATGCGCACATTCTTGCTATGATCAATATCAATGCCATCACCATTACGGATCTTGAGATTGTTGAGCAGATTGATTCCATCAATCACTGCCCCATCGCAACCGATGAGATGCACCGTCCAGTAAGCACCTTCCCGAATGGTAATATCACGGATATTGAGATTCCTGACTCCCATCAGGGTAAGCACATGCGGACGGGGATCGAAAGTGGTGACCGGCTTGAGCTCATAACTATCAAAAAGTTCAGCCCCCATAAACTTGATACCATTGCCATGAATCGTACCATGCCCAGAGAACGAAAGATTCTCCACATCCTTCGCCCATATCCACATCATACCCTCCCCCTCGTTCTTGCCGAAGGCGCTGAGATGATAGATACTCTCATCGGGGTTGGCTTTCCAGACGGAATTGGTTTCAAGAACGATGTTCACGTTTGATTTCAACTGTACGGGTCCTGAAAGAAAAACATGATTGGCGGAAAAGACCACATCTCCCCCTCCGGCATTCGTACAGGCATCCACAGCTTTCTGAATGGCGATTGCGTCATCACTGATTCCGTTACCTCGAGCACCGAAATCCATCACATTGAAACTACGACCATAGAGAATACAGGGTATGGCCAACAGAATCAATAAGTTCATAGTTATTTTATTTACCATAGGCTTAAAGATTAGTTGCTGCAAAAATAAACAAAAAAATTAAGAACTGCAAGTTTTAAGCAAGAAAAATGCAAAATATCTCAAAAATACGTTTTATTCCCTCCTCCTCAAAACCGTAAAATGCATAACATGCATATTTATTCTGCATATTTCATGCATAAATACAATAACAAACAACAAATTATCGTTAATTATGCAAATTTTATTCATATATTCTTGGCGTTTTCATATATTTATTGTAATTTTGCAACCGCAAACGTATAAAAATACATCACATGAAGGTAAAGAATAGCAGATTAGAAACATTAAAGATGCTTATCTCAAGCCAGGAGCTCAGTTCGCAGGAGCAACTCCTGCAAGCTCTTCACAAAGAAGGCTTCCAGATAACGCAAGCAACATTGAGTAGAGATTTGAAACTGCTCAAGGTTGCGAAAGCCGCTTCTTCCAGCGGTAAATATGCTTATGTCTTGCCAAACGACACCTTGTATAAGAGAGTTTCCCATCCTTCATCTGTTGCCAAGATGATGGTGAGTACAGGATTCCAGTCTGTCCACTTCTCTGGCAACATGGTTGTTATCAAAACAAGACCAGGCTACGCCAGCAGTATCGCCTACAACATAGATAACAGTGATATTCCTCAAATACTGGGAACCATCGCTGGTGATGATACGATATTCCTGGTAAAGAAAAAAGGAACTACCGAAGAAGAAGTAATCAATGCTTTGGCTGAAGTTATTCCTGACATTCATAAAGATAATAAATAAGAATACAAATACATTATAAATATACAGAGAAAATGGAAGAAGTAAAAGTAATGGTGGCTGACGAAAGTCACATCAAGTACATCGACACCATTCTGACTACAATCGCAGAAGCAGCAAAGAAACGTGGTTCAGGTATCGCCAAGCGTTCACCTGAATATGTGGCTACCAAGATGAGAGAGGCAAAGGCGGTTATCGCACTTCAGGGCGATAAGTTCGCAGGCTTCAGCTACATCGAGACTTGGGGCAACAAGCACTATGTCACCACATCAGGTTTGATCGTTCACCCAGACTTCCGTGGTATGGGACTGGCTAAACGCATCAAGAACCTGACCTTTACGCTCGCCCGACAGCGATGGCCTCATGCCAAGATTTTCTCTTTGACATCCGGTTCGGCTGTCATGAAGATGAACACCCAGCTGGGTTATCTTCCTGTTACCTTCGCCGACCTGACCGATGACGAGTCTTTCTGGCGTGGTTGCGAGGGTTGCATCAACGTAGATGTCCTCCATCGTACCAACCGCAAATACTGCATCTGCACCGCCATGCTCTTCGACCCAGAGGAGCATCTGCCTATCAAGCTTCCTCAGGAGGTGATTGAGAGAATCAGAAAGATTGACGGACCTTCTGCAGAAATTTAAATCCTTATATATAATTAAGGTGTTGGCAAGAATGCCATCTAAACATTATTCATCACATATTAAACATAAAATAAAATGGCAAATAAGAAAGTAGTAGTCGCTTTTAGCGGCGGTCTCGATACATCATACACTGTAATGAAGTTGACCCAGGATGGCTGGGATGTTTATGCAGCATGCGCTAACACAGGTGGTTTCTCTGCCGAGCAGTTGAAGACCAACGAGGAGAACGCATATAAGTTGGGTGCCAAGGCATACGTCACTCTCGACGTTACCCACGAGTATTACGAGAAATCATTGAAATACATGATTTTCGGTAATGTGCTCCGCAACAACTGCTACCCTATCTCTGTATCTTCTGAGCGTATCTTCCAGGCTATCGCCATCGCTCGTTACGCCAAGGAGATTGGTGCTGACGCCATCGCTCACGGAAGTACAGGTGCCGGCAACGACCAGATCCGTTTCGACATGACATTCCTGGTAATGGCTCCTGGTGTAGAGATCATCACCTTGACCCGTGACAAGGCACTTTCTCGTAAGGAGGAGGTTGACTATCTGAACGAGCATGGTTTCTATGCAGATTTCACCAAGTTGAAGTATTCTTATAACGTAGGTATCTGGGGAACCAGTATCTGCGGTGGTGAGATTCTCGACCCAACCCAGGGTCTCCCAGAGGAGGCTTATCTGAAGCACGTTACTGCCAAGGAAGAAGAGGCTGAACTTAAGATTACCTTCGAGAAGGGTGAAATCGTGGCTGTCAACGGCGAGAAGTTTGATGATAAGATTGCTGCCATCCAGAAGATTGAGGAGATTGGTGCTTCTTACGCCATCGGTCGCGACTGCAACGTGGGTGATACCATCATCGGTATCAAGGGTCGTGTAGCTTTCGAGGCTGCAGCTCCTAAGCTCATCATCGAGGCTCACCGCCTGTTGGAGAAGAGCACATTGAGCAAGTGGCAGCAGTATTGGAAGGACCAGGTAGGCAACTGGTACGGAATGTTCCTCCACGAGAGCCAGTACCTGGAGCCTGTAATGCCGGATATCGAGGCAATGCTGACTTCTTCTCAGCGCAACGTAAACGGTACAGCTATCCTGAAGCTCCGTCCATACAGTTTCCAGACTGTAGGTATCGACTCACCAGACGATTTGACCAAGTCTAAGCTCGGTGAGTATGGTGAGATGCAGCATGGTTGGACAGCCGAGGATGCGAAGGGCTTCATCAAGGTAAGCTCTACCCCACTCCGTGTTTATTATGGTATGCACCCTAACGAGGAAAGATAATATGGTAAAAGTAGGTATTTTAGGAGCAGCTGGTTATACAGGAGGTGAGTTGATTCGCCTCCTTATCAACCATCCTGAGGCAGAGATTGTATTCGCCAATAGCGAGAGCAACGCCGGCAACCTGGTGGCTGAGGTTCACGAGGGATTGTATGGCGAGACTGATTTGAAGTTTACCGCCGAGATGCCTTTCGACCAGGTGGATGTCATCTTCTTCTGCTTCGGTCACGGCAAGAGCGAGGCGTTCCTGAAGGAGCACAATGTTCCGGAGAACGTGAAGATTATCGACCTGGCACAAGACTTCCGTCTTGCCCCTGAAACTGTGGTTGCTACCCAGCAGCCAACCCCAGCAGCTCACGATTTTGTATATGGTCTTCCAGAAATAAATGAATCAAAAATAGCCGTAGCTCAGCACGTGGCAAACCCAGGTTGTTTTGCAACTTGCATTCAACTTGGTTTGTTGCCTGCTGCTAAGATGGGCCTCATCAACAGCGATGTATCTGTTAACGCCATTACCGGTAGCACCGGTGCTGGTCAGAAGCCAGGCGCCACTACTCATTTCTCATGGCGCAACAACAACATGAGCATCTACAAGGCATTCAACCATCAGCACGTGCCAGAGATTCGTCAGAGTCTGAAGCAGACACAGGGTTATCTCGATGCTGCCATCGACTTCATCCCTTACCGTGGCGACTTCGCCCGCGGTATCTTCGCTACTGAAGTGGTGAAGACCGACAAGCCTATCGAGGAAATCGTAGCAGGTTACAAGGAGTTCTACAAGGATGCCAAGTTTACCTACTATGTGGATAAGGCAATCGACCTGAAGCAGGTGGTGAATACCAACAAGTGCCTGGTTCATGTGGATAAGTATGGCGATAAGCTCCTCATCACTTCCTGCATCGACAATCTCTTGAAGGGTGCCGTAGGTCAGGCTGTTCAGAACATGAACATCATGTTTGGTCTCGACCAGACTGCAGGTTTAAAGCTCAAGCCATCAGCATTTTAGATAAAAGAATACGGAAGAACGGATGAAAAATCATTCGTTCTTCTATCATAAAAATAGTTTGTAATAAGATAACTCTATGAGTTGTCTTTCTTAAAACATAGATTTAACATGAAACTTTACGACGTATATCCTCTTTTCGATATTAATATTGTAAAAGGACAGGGCTGCAAGGTATGGGACGACAAGGGTCAGGAATATCTCGACCTCTATGGCGGTCATGCCGTTATCAGCATCGGTCATTGCCATCCTCACTATGTGGAGATGCTCACCAACCAGTTGAACAACCTGGGTTTCTATTCCAACTCTGTCATCAACAAGTTGCAGGTGAAACTCGCTGAGCGCCTGGGCAAGATAAGCGGTTATGAAGATTATCAGTTCTTCCTCATCAACTCTGGTGCCGAAGCAAACGAGAATGCCTTGAAGCTGGCTTCCTTCACCAACGGAAGAACCCGCGTGCTTTCTATAGAGAAGGCTTTCCACGGCAGAACATCCCTTGCCGTAGAGGTAACAAATAATCCAAAGATCATCGCTCCTATCAATGATAATGGTCACGTAACCTATCTTCCTATCAACGATTTGGAGGCTTGGGAGAAGGAACTCGCCAAGGGCGATGTATGTGCTTGTATCATCGAAGCTATTCAGGGCGTAGGTGGCTGCAACATGGTAACTCCTGAGTTTGCTCAGGGCTTGCAGGCTGCCTGCAAGAAATACGGCACTTTCCTGATTTGCGATGAAATCCAGTGCGGCTATGGTAGAAGCGGTAAGTTCTTTGCTCACCAGTGGTTGGGCATCAAGCCTGACCTCATCACCGTAGCCAAGGGTATCGGTAACGGTTTCCCTATGGGTGGCGTGTTGATTTCTCCTGAGTTTACTCCTGTATATGGTCAGTTGGGTACTACCTTCGGTGGCAACCACCTGGCATGTACAGCAGCTCTCGCCGTTCTCGATATTTTCGAGAAGGAGAACCTGGTACAGAATGCGCATGAGGTTGGTGAATATCTCATCGCCCAGCTGAAGGAGTTGCAGAAGCGCAACAGCCACATCACAGAGGTTCGTGGCCGTGGTTTGATGGTAGGAGCCGTACTCGATATTCCTCACAAGGAAGTTCGCAGCAAGCTCATCCACGAGCAGCACTGCTTCACCGGTTGCGCTGGCACCAACATCCTCCGCATCCTCCCTCCATTGGTATTGACCAAGGAGAATGTGGATGACTTCATCGGAAGATTGGAAACCGTATTAAAAGAAGTATAAACCCATTGAGATAAGAATATAAAGAAAACTCAACCCATAAAAGAAATAGGAATCACTCCTATCGTGAGCAGCAAGCCCTTTGCGGTTTGCTGCTTTTTTGTTCCCCTTATAGGAAATCATCTTAAATGTCTCCACTTTCGAATAAAAGTAATAAAAGATATTTATAGTCGATTCAGCTCTGCATTGCCGGCACCAGTTCCCTTGTACTTGCTGCGTGTGGTATTGAACTTATAGCGAAGGGTGAGTTGCAGGTCTCTCGTACCTCGCTTAGACACTTGCAAGAGTTCCATCTTCTGGTTATAGAGCAAGTCGGCATCCCAACATTTATAAAGCAGGTCGTTGCCTTTTATTTCCAAGGTAAGGGCATCCTTTAGGAATGACTTACTGATGCTGACATCCAGTACATGCTGCTCTTTGGCAAGATATACATTCATCGTGTTACCCTTGCTCTGATAGCGATAATCCACGTTAAGGATGATGCCGCATGGCAAGGAGAAGGCATTATTGAAGTTGCCCATGAAGATAGGACGATTCAAGCGATAAGATGCCACATCAGTATGGAGGGTGAACCAGGGTTTCTGCATGCCCAAGTTGATTTGTGGCGCCCAAATGCCTATCTTTGGAGCGGCACTGATGTAGGCGGTCATGCTCTTGAGACTCTTCACGTTCTTACGACTTATCATGGTAATAGCTTCGTCCTCAGGAATTTGCTCTGCCCAATAGATGATGGCATTGCGAGAGTCCTTGTAGTTGACCATAAACTGGATGAACTTCCATACACCCGATAATTCCACTCTGTGATTGGTTTCGTTGTCGAGATAAGGATTACCAGTCTGGCGAGTAAATCGATTCATATAAGATACATTGTTGCTCAGTTGACTATATGAAGGACGAGAGGTCTTTACCGAATAGCTCAACTGTGCCATTACCTTACCTATCTTCGCACCATAGCTGATGGTAGGAAAGAGGTTACGGAAGGAGCGACTCTGCTCGGGCTGATAGATGCCTGCATCATAATACTTGAATCTTACATACTCGTATCGCAACCCTGCCGTGATGTTTCCTATCGGGGTGAGGCGCGCATATTGGATGAATGGACTTGCCGTCTGCTCCTCCAACTTGCTATAAGAGTTGGCGAGGAGGTCGGTGCGATTCACTTCGTAGTCATCGTTACGATGAGTATTGATATACTCAGCTCCATAAGAGAGATTACCGCCTAAGAGAGGAGAGGTAATTACGAGTTTGGTAGCTACCATCTTGTTGCTCACACGATTCTTGGAGTTGATGTTACGAGAATCGTGCTCCTGGCTCTGTTCATCGCTATAGGCATAAGCCCTGTTTGTACTGAAATAGAGGTCGGTATTCAGATCAATAGTGGTCTTGCCCAATGTGCCGTTGTAGTAGGCATTCAATTGATGGCTAGGGCTGTCCTTGTCGACCGTCAGACCATCGGTTTTGATATAGTCGTAAAACTTACCGTCGGCAGTCACCTGACTATCGAAAAAATCTTTTGAGCGAGAATAGCCTGGCGAGGTCAAGGTGTATCTCGCACCAATGGAATGATTGGCATTGAAATCATAGCTAAAACCACTGATAAGACGATGCGATTCTATACGACCTGTTACTTCGTTGTTGTTATGCTGTTGCCAAAGCGTATCTACATGTACAGTCTGATTGTAGGAGGCCTTTTGCATCCATGTTGCATCAGAGAACTTATAAGTGGCAAAGAGATTCAGTCCATTATGGCGATAGTTCATGTTAACCTGTTGGATGGTATTGTCATGCTTATTGTACCAATACACAGAGCGAGTATCAAAGCCGAAGCCTTCGCCTTTCTTCTTGATGGTTTTGATTTTGATTACCGCATTTACCGAAGCATCGTAGGCGGCTCCTGGATTTTGGATGACTTCCACACTCTTGATATCGGAAGATTTGATGTTATCCAACTCACTGATGTCTTGCATCTTCCTGCCGTTGATATATATAATAGGTGTACCCTTGCCGACCACCTCATATCCATCTTTCTTCTTCACGATGCTCGGCACATGCTTCAATACATCTTCTGCCGTACCCATCTTGCCAAGCACGGTTCCTGCCACGTTGGTCAGCAGTCCTTCGTGGGTCTTCTTATATTGAGGAAGATGAGCTTTCACCACCACTTCGCCAAGTTCTTTGGAGAACTTATCAAATAGGGTCGTGTCGGAAATCTGTTCGCCGTTGATGTTCTGTGCCATCATCTGTGTTATGGCAATGCCACTGAAGAATGCTACTAATGCAAGTCTTTTCATTGTCTTATTATTCTTTATGTTGTTACTATTCTTATTTGTTGCAAAATAGCAAGGCAACGGCTATGCCAAAAACATAAGCGACTGATTATCAGAATATATAGAAAAAGGCCATAAGATGATCTGTCTAAATACTTGACACTGCTGTCTAGTTATTAGACAGAAAAGCCATCAAAAAGGTTGCGATGCGACATCATCTCCTTCATATACTCATGGTATTATTATTGTATTCTTGCTGCAAAAGACTGAAAAACAATGAAATAGCAAAATCTATTACATTTTTATGAGGGACTTTTCGAGCTATCCATACACTTTTATGAGGGACTTTCTACTTTTTTGTAGCAGTTTCCCAAAAATGAACTGTAAACAAACATAAAACCAAGACAACAACAGACAACAAACTGGATTTCAATAGAGAACTGCGATTATGCCGAGATACTGCGACATGCTGTCGCAGTAATTGAACATACCAGGACAGAAATAGCCCGACATATCGATTTTTATGCAGGGCATAATGAGAAAGTGCAACGGAGCGTAGCACTTTTGCCGTAGTCGCACAATCTGCTGCTGTTGAGAAAGGGATAGAAGTGGAATTTTCACTTGAAAATATGGGAAAACCTATCGGAGTGGCGGATATGGTAAAGAGGTATGCGGATATGGTAAAGTAGAAGCTATGTAAAAGAAGGATCGCAAGTTCAACATAGAACTGTAATTTTCTGGTAGATGAGAATAAATAATCTAATACCAGAAAACACCGAGGGGTTTGGGGGCGAGAAGCCCCCATCAGTTTAAATTCAAAATACAATGGACTAGACGAAAGAATGCCATGGAGTTGCAAACCGCCTTGCATCTCATAAAAGAAGGAATTGTCTTCGAGAAGGAGAACGCTCAGACTGAGGCATTCCATCATTGATATAATGGTTGGTTATGATTGCTGAACAGATTCGTCATTCCCCACAATAATGTTCCCAATCTATCTCGTTCAGGTATTTCTCCACTTGAGCCTTGATTTCGGGAATATTCTCTTTTGCTGTTGCCCAAAGAATACGAGGTAACACCTGCGAATAACCATGCACCAAAACATGGCGCATACCTTCCACCTGTTTCCAAGGAATCTCCGGGTGACTTGCATTGAATTCCCTAACTAGCTCTCTCATATACCAAGATTTTATCTCGTTCCACACTCTCCTGAGCATACGGACGCAAAGAGCCATCAACAACCAAGTCAACTTCACGACCTAGCAGTTGCTTCAAATCCTCATACATTCCTCCATGAGTAAGCAAAGTAAACGAACCATGCTCAAAATCGGGGACAAAGAGAATATCTATATCGCTCTGAGCCTTTTCTTCACCACGAGCAAAAGACCCAAAGATCCATGCCTTCAACACAGGTTTCCTAGACATATAGTCATGGATTATACGTATAATTTGATATCTATCCATATTTACCTCCTCATATTTAAATAGTAATAAGAAGATGTTTAACCCATTCATCACAAGCAGTATTATGCCAATGCCTCCACTTTCCAGTCATCGATACTTCGACGGTCTTCCGAGAAGTTGATACCCACCTTGTATTTCTTTCTGCTGTCATCGGCGAAGGCAGCGAGATAGTCCTTGCTGTCGATTTGCTCCATCGCTGCCTCAGCATCCTTTTTATATTTAAGTTCCAATACATAGATGCTGCGCTTGGTTTTCAGCACCATGTCGATTCTGCCATCAGATGTAGGCACCTCTGGAGTAACATCACATCCGAGGATTAACAATATGGTGTAGAGCACGGCTTGGTAATGGCGTTCGTTGTTGTTGACCAATGTATATGGGAACTTCTTGTAGAAAGTCTGGAGATGAGGGAGGAATGCCTCCATATTGTCCTCGGCACTCAGGATGAAGTTCTTTGCCCATGCCATGTAGATAGCATCACGGTCGCCCATGCCGTCTGGGGCATAATAGCGGAAGAGGCTGTTGGAGAAGCCCTTGCGCACCTCTTCATTAGGGAAGGCAAGCTTGTATAATTTCGCCAAACGATTGTATGACTTGATTGTGAGATAGCCGCTTTGGTATAATACCGGCACAGGGTCAACAATCTTCTCTGTTGGAGTATCGAAGCGGTCGGAGGTTGTCCAAATGTCGTCCAACTGGAGCATATCAACATTTTTCTCTTGAAGCAGTTCTATCAGGAAGGTAGGAGTACCCGTAGAGAACCAATAGCTATCAAACTCATGGGTCTCTAAGCAATTGAACATGCTGTAAGGATTATACATATCGGCACCTTTCCCACTAAAGTGGTAGCCATCGTAATTATATCTCAGCTCAGCTAAGGCCTCCTCATAGTTCATATCATTGGCCTGCGCCAATTCCTCTATGTCATCGTGGAAATTTTCCAAGAGTTCTTCCTTGCTGATGCCACAGATAGAACTGTACTTATCCCACATGCTGATATTCGTGATATTGTTCAGTTCGCTGAAGATACTCAACTGGCTAAACTTGGAGATTCCTGTTAAAAAGACAAAATGAAGATTGTCCTCTTCTGACTTCAAAGGACTGAAGAAGTTGCGCATGATGTCACGTATCTTGTCCTGCAAGTCCTTGTCTTTCATAGAGTCGTGCATCGGCGCATCATATTCATCGATGAGCACAACCACATTCCTGTCGGTCTTTTGCTTGGCGGCATTGATGATGCGAATCAATCGGACATTAAAAGCCTCGGTACTAACAGAAGTTATTTGGTATAAATCCTCGTATGTTTCAAGAATCTTATCAAGAGTTTCTATCAGGCTTTCCATATTATAATATTTCCCCTTGCTAAGATCAAGATGGATAACGGGGTGTTTCTCCCAATCTTTTTCCAAAGCTTCCAGCTTTAGTCCTTTGAATAGCTCTTTCTTTCCTTCGAAGTATGCTTGTAGGGTTGTGACAAGGAGTGACTTTCCGAATCGTCGAGGACGACTCAGAAAGCAATATTTCTTCTCATGCACCAACTCATAGATTAAGTCGGTCTTATCTACATATACATAATTTCCCTCTATGATATTCTTGAAAGTCTGTATTCCGAGAGGATATCTTCTACCTTTCATAAGCTATTCCCTTTAATTATGGTGGCAAAGTTAAGGTATTTTTCTTGATTAACCAAACTTTTTGTAGCCTTTTAGCCCGATAACTCGAAAAATCACCTTAAATGTCTCTACTTTCGAATAAAAGCAATAAAAGATTACTAACGCTTCCTACCTCATATCGTCAAGAAACTACAATGTTGCAAATCGCCTTGTCCAGCAAGTTCACTACATACAAGAAAAATGTTTTTCTATTTTTATTGCCACATCTGCCACACATGAATTTAACTCATTGATTATAAACGAATAACGCATGGCAATAAGCGGTATTTTTATTGTCACCTAATGCCACGCTCCAGGTCAGGCAACTAGGGTTCTTGAGCCAGCTCCATGGCATCAAGGATATTCACCAAAGGCGTTGCCCAGTTTTACCCGAAGCCTTGGGCAAATGTGCCCGGCACAGCCGGGCATGTTTACTCATTACGTCGGTCATCTTTGCTCATTACGTCGGTCATTCTTGCTCAAGTACGTGGGATGGCAAACCTCTGTGGTTTAACGATTTTAGGTGACCACTTTTAGTTTTATCTGTAAGACGAGTTGACTCGGTTAAAACTTATTTATAATTCACGTTGACTTTCCTGAAGCTTAGTCATATTTTTAGTAGACCACCTTAAATAGATAGTCATATCTGGAGTTTGACTTCATATTCTCCACAAAGCAAGTCCACTGGTTCACAAAAAACACGCTACCTCCAGCCATACTTTTTAAATATTTTGCTTATCTTTGCACCAAACTTATCAGTATGGAAGAATATCTCATCATATCAAATGCCAACTTCTTGCTCAGAGTGGCTTCCGAACAGATAGCATACGTCTGTTCGGAAGGAAGCTATTGCAATCTCCGACTCACCAACGGCGATGAATACACCTTCTCGTTCAACCTTGTGGTCTTTGAGAAGAAAATAGTAGAGCAACTTGCCCAAACGGCACACTTCTTCGCTCGTGTTGGCAGAAACTACATTATTAATAGTCAGCACATTTTCAGTATCAACCTCAACACTTCAGAACTAGTTTTGTACAACGAACGGTTTTGCGAGAAATTCACTCTGCACGTCAGCAAGGAACCACTCAAACAATTAAAAGCACTTTTAGACAACTCCATAAAATCGTAAAAGGTATGAAAGAAAAAAACAATCAGGAAGAAACTTATTTCCTGGGCAAAGCACAGGAAACAAGATACACAAAATCTCATTTATATAAAAAGGTATTTGGGATAGCCGCTTGCGTGATAGCAATAATAGGTATAACCATCGTCCTTATGTGCAAACCGCAAAGCGTATCACAACCTCATGTGTTAAAGACGATAGCTGTTTTACCGGAAGGTGGTCAGATGCCTGTCTTCAACGGCAATGGCGACATCAACGATTTCCTAAGATGGGTGATGACAAACATCCAATATCCTAAAGGATTGGAAGACAAACCTGCGCGAGTCGTCATCAACTTCACCGTTCAAAAGGATGGAACATTGGGATTGTTTAAAGTTCTCGAAGCTCCCAAAGAAAAAGCCTACGAGCAGACTGTGATTGAACTTCTCAAAAGAAGCCCTCATTGGAAGCCTGCCCGACTCTCCGATGGCGAGGAAGTTAACATGGAGTTTACCTTGCCTGTCGTTTTCACTCCCGAAGTAAGAAAGAAATAATCAGCAAAAACGATGAAACAGTTTAGATTGATCCTTATTTTATGGCTATGTATGGCAATGAATGCCAAGGCCAACGAGACCACAGCTAATTTACTTCAACAAGGAGATAGCTGTCTGAGTAGATATGATGTGTTTCATGCAACCCAATACTACCAAAAGTATCTGGAAGCAAATCCATCTCACCTGGGAGCACGCAGGAAACTGGCTTCCTGCTATCGGAAAGTAGGCAACTACACCGCCTGCATTTCTTGCCTAGACAAGATTCCATCAGATAGCATCAACCACGAAGACATGCGAATGTTCTATTATGCGTATCTCAATCAGAACAACAATGACAAGGTTTCTCTCTGGGGTGAACGCATCGCATTCCTATTCCCATACGACAGTGAAATTATCGCTTCGCTTGCCTCCCACTACAATGGAGCAAACCAACCTGGCAGAGCCGAGGAAGTGGCAAAGAATTACATCTCCCAGTGTGATTCCACGAACTTATATGTCAACAAGGAATACGCCTATTCCCTATTCATGCAATTCAAATACGATGAGGCTATACCCTTGTATGAGAAACTGATAGCGCAAGGATTTGATAATTTCGAATCCAATTTCATCCTTGGTCTCTGTTATGAGGACCTGCCGGACAATGAAAAAGCGCTGAAACATTACCAGAAAGCAGTTCAGTTCAAAAGCGACAATGCCACTTGCCTTTTCCACTTGGCTTTGATAGAGAAATCCTTCTGCATGGATTCATTGTCTATGGCTCATTTCAACCAGTCATTAGAGGTTTCCTTGCCAAAAGACAGAGCTTTGCGAACCTATAAATGGCTAGCCGACTTACATTTTCAACACAACCGATATGCAGACGCAGCCCGTGACTTTGAGTTATGCACCTTATACGATGAGGAAGATAATCCTCTCAACCATTACAATGCCGCCCAAATGTTCATCGCTTCCAAGAACAAGCTGAAAGCGAAACAGCATCTCCAGATGTTCTTAGCAAATGCAAACAGACTAGAAGATAAAAAAGAGGCAGCGCAACTCATATCCAAAGCCAAAGAGCAGCTCAAGCAATAACCATCAAACTCACATAAATACATGAAAATAAATTTTATCTTAGGTTCAGCATTATTGCTGAGCCAGTCCCTTTGCGCTCAAAACGAAGAGGCAAAAGACACGCTTACCACCCAGATGATGATGCAAAACCTGCCAGAGGTTTTCGTCAAGGCGACACGTCCTATCGTCAAGGCAGAAAGAGGACAGTTGGTTTACAACATGCCACTGCTCATAGAGAAAATGCCGGCAGACAACGCTTATGATGCCCTTACCCGAATACCAGGAGTAAACGAACTAAACGGCAACATCAATTATGCAGGAAAGGAACTGACTCTCATCATCAACGGCAAACCAACCACGCTCAATTACGCACAACTGGCAGAGCGATTAAAAGCCATGCCCGCCTCACAATTAGCCAAAGCCGAAGTGATGCTGGCAGCGCTAGCACGCCTACATGTTCGTGGAATGGTCATCAACCTGATTACCAAAGACTATGTAGGAAAGAACCTACTTTCAGGACAAATACAAAGCATCTGGAGCCAAAGCAAATACGGAGAAGGGGAAGGCAAAGGCAACCTGCTGTTCCAAAAAGGAAAATTCGGACTGGATGCCATGTATTCATTTACAGATGGAACATCATACGGTGAAACTACTACCAATGCCAATCATCCCCTTCAAGGGAAACGAGTAGCGTATCATGATAAGACCTCACAGAAAACCCTTGGATTGACTCACAACTATCGCTTGGGACTGAGTTATGCATTTGCTGATAACCACCAGCTATCCCTGGCATATACAGGAAAATGGGACAGCAGTCATCCTCATCATGAAACGATGGGAACAGGGACATCCCAGCAACAGGGCAATGAACATACCTACCTGCACAATGTAGATGCCAGCTACAACCTGCCCTTTGGACTACAAATAGGCATATCCTATCTCAACTACCAAAATCCCAGCCAGCAATATCTGGAAGGAACAATACTTGACGAAGAACGTATTCTATACACAAACAGCAAGCAGGTAATAGACAAATGGCTTTTCACCGCCGATCAATCCCACTCATTGAAGAAGGGTTGGGAACTGTCGTATGGTATGAAATTCCAAAACAGCAACAACAGAAGCTACCAAACCACGACCAACAAGGATGGAGCAGACATTCCAGATGCAACCAGCCAGGTGAATATCGAAGAAAGAATCTTGAGTTTCTATGGCGGCATAAGCAAACAGATAAACGAGCGAATCAGCTTGGAAGCCTCTGTCGAAGCGGAGCAGTACCATTCTCCACAATGGAACAAATGGCATATTTATCCCACACTTAATGCATCGTGGAAAGCCAATCCTGGCAACATACTCAACTTATCCTTCAGTTCCAGCTCACAGTTTCCTAGCTATTGGTCAACTATGAGCAGCATTTACTATGCCTCTACCTATATGGAAATATGGGGAAATCCTCATCTCAAGCCTTACTCTACATACGAGACCAACCTGATGTGGACTATCAAAAGTCGCCATGCATTGATGGCATTTGCAGAGTTCCAACCCAACTATTCTGTGCAGTTGCCTTATCAGACTACCGACCACCTGGCAGTCATTATGAAGGAGACCAATTTCGACTATAACCATACTATGGGCATTAGAGCATCGACGACTTTCGGTATAGGCAATTGGATGAACGGAAGTGTTTCGGCAACAGGAATCTACAGACATGACAAGAGTAACGATTTCTTTGACTTGCCCTTCAATCGCAAACATATCTCTGCCATTCTTGCCGGAAATCTATCCGCCCAGCTTAGCCGAAGCCATCACATCCATTTCATACTTAACCCATTCTATCAGTCAAAAGCCATTCAAGGACTCTATGACATCAAATCAGTCTTTCTTTTGAATGCTATGTTGAGATGGGCTCCCGATAATGATAAATGGAGCATTGTGGTTAAAGGCAGCAACATCTTCAACGAGGGATTCTCTACAAAATCAGTACAAGGCAATCAAGACTACCACATGAACATCAAGCAAGATTGGGCATCAGCCTCCATCTCCATCATCTGTAAGATAGGCAAGTACAAGGAAAAGAGAACCAAGGACGTAGATACTTCCAGAATGGGAGTAAACTAGCGAATTTCTTAAAATATCGTCAGTAAACAAGCGTACTTTCTTAAAAAATCGTCTATAGACACGCTATTTTCAGATAAAAGTAGTATCTTTGCACCGTAATTGCATTTTAACTATAAGACGACAATGAAAATAACAATTATCGGAGCAGGTGCCATGGGCGGTGCTATGGCTGAAGGACTCTTGCAGAGCGAGAAGTTCACTCCATCAGATATTACGGTATCAGACCATAACCAACCAGTATTGGATCACTTCGCAAGCGAAGGAGCCAGCGTAACTCTCGACAACCAGTTGGCTTGCCACGGCGCAGACATCGTATGCGTGGTAGTAAAACCTTGGTGCGTAGAGAAGACATTGAAAGGAATCAAGGAGGCACTCAACTACAAGAATCAGAAACTCGTAGTCGTTGCTGCCGGTGTGCCATCAGCCAACATCAAGGAGTGGTTAGACAAGGATGGTATCACCCCAACCTTCTTCCTCGTGATGCCAAACATCGCCATCGCCTACAAGCAGTCGATGACCTTCATCACTCCTGTAGATGCATCTGCCACAGAAATCCAGCAGATTACAGAAATCTTCGATGAATTGGGCGAAAGCCTCATCATGGAAGAACGTCTCTTCCCAGCAGCTACCGCTATGTCGTGTGCCATTGCTTATGCGATGCGCTATGTAAGAGCCAATGTGGAAGGCGGTGTAGAAATGGGATTCAAGGCTAAGGATGCCCAGAAGATTGTCTTGCAGACCATCAAGGGTGCCGTAGAGCTGCTTCAGGAAACAGGCGAACACCCTGAGGCTGCCATTGATAAGGTTACTACTCCAGGCGGCTGCACCATCAAGGGCCTCAACACCATGGAACAGGGCGGCTTTACCAGCGCTGTCATCAATGGTTTGCTGGCAGGTAAAAGATAAAACAACCAATAAAATATTCGATTATGGACGAAGCAATCAAGCAAATCGGTGAAAGACTGAAAGGTCTCCGCGAGGTTCTCAACATTCCAGCTGAGGAAGTGGCAGAACTTTGCGAAATCAGTCTTGACCACTATCTCAAGATTGAGTCGGGAGAAGCCGACCCATCCGTGTATCGACTTTCAAAGATTTCTAAGCGATACGGCATCGACCTCGACGTATTGCTCTTCGGTGAGGAACCTCGCATGAAGGGATACTACGTTACCCGCAAGGGACAGGGACCGGAGATAGACCGCAACAACCAGTATAAATACCAGAGCCTTGCCGTAGGATTCAAGGATAGAAAGGTGAATCCGTTCATGGTACAGGTGGATCCGTTGCCAGGCGACAAGAAGCCGAACAAGAACGGACACGACGGGCAGGAATATGATTATGTGATTGAGGGACAGCTCGAAGTAACCATCGAAGAGAAGGTGATGGTGCTGAATCCGGGCGACAGCATCTATTTCGACAGTAGAAAGTCGCATTGTTTCCGCTCACTCAACAATGAGCCTGCCAAGTTCCTTTGTATAATTATCTAGAAGAGTAACTATGATCGAGAGATTTCTAAAACAGACAAAATTTACTTCAGAGCAAGACTTCAAGGAGCATCTGGAGTTTATCATACCAGAAGATTTCAACTTTGCCTACGACGTGATGGACGAATGGGCAAAGATCAAACCAGACCACGTGGCGCTGCTTTGGGCAAGTGAACGTGGCGAAGAAATCCGTTTTACATACAAGGACCTGAAGGAGCAGAGCGACAAGGCTGCTGCTTACTTCCAGAGTCTCGGCATCGGTCACGATGATAAGGTGATGCTGATTCTGAAGCGTCACTATCAGTGGTGGCTTGCCATGCTCGGTCTCCACAAGTTGGGTGCCGTAGCCATCCCTGCCACCCACATGCTTACCAAGCACGACATCGTTTACCGCAACAATGCAGCAAGCGTGAAGGCTATCATCTGCTGCGGCGATGATTACGTGGTAGAGCAGGTTAATCAGGCAATGCCAGAGAGTCCGACTGTCAAGACATTGATTAGTATCGGTCCGGATATCCCTGAAGGTTTCCACGACTGGATGAAGGAATGGAACGAATGTGCTCCTTTCGTTCGTCCGGAGCATGTAAACTCTAACGAAGATACCCTGCTGATGTACTTTACATCGGGAACCACAGGCGAGCCAAAGATGGTGGCACACGATCACCTCTATGCGCTCGGTCATCTGACCACGGGTGTATATTGGCACAATCTCCACGAGAACTCCATCCATCTTACCGTAGCCGATACCGGTTGGGGCAAGGCTGTATGGGGCAAGCTCTACGGACAATGGTTTGCCGGAGCCACCGTCTTCGTCTTCGATCACGAGAAGTTTACGGCGGATAAGATCATGCGCCAGATTGAGAAGTATCATATCACCTCTTTCTGTGCCCCTCCTACTATCTACCGCTTCATGATTCAGGAGGATTTCTCTAAGTATGACCTCAGCAGTCTTGAATACTGCACCACTGCGGGTGAGGCTATGAACCCATCCGTGGCAGAAACCTTCCAGAAGCTTACTGGTGTTCAGATTTACGAGGGCTTCGGACAGACAGAGACCACGATGACACTCGGAACCTTCCCTTGGATCAAACCAAAGCCAGGAAGCATGGGCAAGCCTAACCCACAATATGATGTTCACATTCTCCGTCCAGACATGACGGAATGCGAGGATGGTGAAAAAGGTGAGATTTGCATCCGCATCGGCGATGACAAGCCTATCGGCCTCTTCAAATATTACTATCGTGACGAGAAGCAGACAAAATCTGTTTGGCATGATGGTTTCTATCACACGGGCGATATGGCCTGGCGTGATGAGGAAGGCTACTTCTGGTTTGAGGGCAGAATCGACGACGTGATCAAGAGCTCGGGCTACCGTATCGGTCCTTTCGAGGTAGAGAATGCCCTGATGACTCACCCTGCCGTAGTAGAGTGCGCCATCACCGGTGTGCCAGACCCAATCCGCGGTATGGTAGTCAAGGCAACCGTCGTGCTGAAGGATGACTACAAGAGTATGGCAGGTCCAGACCTCATCAAGAAGCTGCAGGATCATGTGAAGCACGAGACTGCTCCTTATAAATATCCTCGCATCATCGAATTCGTAGATGAACTGCCAAAGACCATCTCGGGCAAGATTCGAAGAGTAGAGATTCGGGAAAAAGACGGGGTTAAGTGAAAAACGAAGCAAGATGAAGAAATTAAATAAGATGATATTTACACTCACACTATTGCTCTTAATTGGCAATAGTGTGAAAGCACAGAAATGGGCAAATGCCCCAAAAGTGATACTCGGAGTTAGAGGAGGTATCACTTTTGCCCCAACAGATTGGGATGGTTCCAACATTGAAGTTTTCCCTACCGCAGGCTTAGCTGCTAGTTTCAGTATAGCAAAACTTCCATTCTATATCGAGACTGGATTATATTACACCAACAGATATTATTCTGATTGGGATAATCACTCTATTTTATCCCCAGCCCTATTATCCTATCACATACATCTTAAAAAGAATATGTCAATCCAACCTTTTATGGGTCCTTTCCTTGCATACGGATTTGATGAAGATGAAATTGATTTTGGATGCCGAATGGGAGTAGGCTTTAATAAAAAACATCTTTACATCAACTGTGGTTACGACATAAGTGGAAACTATGGTGTAGATGAAGATGCCTTTTTCGTTAGTGTCGGTTATAATTTTTAAAATGCAAGCATGAGAAGAATAGTAGTAAAGGTGGGCAGCAACGTGCTGACCCGAGAGGATGGACATTTGAACGTAACTAGAATGTCGGCTTTGGTTGACCAACTGGCTTGGTTGAGAAGGCACGACTACGAGGTGATACTCGTATCTTCTGGTGCCGTGATGGCAGGCAGGGGCGAATTGCAGGTAGACCACCAGCTGGACAGTGTAGAGCAGCGACAGCTGTTCTCTTCCGTAGGTCAAGGCAAGCTGATTAGATTGTATTATGACCTGTTCAGAGAATACAACATCAAGGTGGGACAGGTATTGACCATGAAGGAGAACTTCCTTGCCAAGGAACAGTATCAGAACCAAAAGGCTTGTATGGAACTGATGTTGGAGAATGGCGTACTCCCTATCGTCAACGAGAATGATACCGTATGCCTCACCGAGCTAATGTTTACGGATAACGATGAATTATCTGGCTTGATTGCAAGAATGCTGAATGCCGATGCCCTCGTTTTGCTCTCCAATGTAGATGGCATTTACAATGGCGACCCATCTCTCCCAACCTCTCGCATCATCCCTTCGGTATATTACGACCGAGATGTGAGCGAATATGTGAGCGATGAGAAGAGTAGCCACGGCAGAGGCGGCATGATTTCCAAATTGAAGACCGCCCAGGATGTAGCGAATGCCGGCATCAAGGTGATCATTGCCAATGGTAATACCCCAAACATCCTCATCGACCTCAAAGAGCATCCGATGGAGACCCTACATACAGAGTTTGCTCCAAGACCGATGGAAAAATAATAGAATCACAAGCAATGGCAAAGAAAAAAGAAATACGTAACAGTACTGCAGAGTTTCTTACCTTCGTGGCAGAGGGTAAGGAACAAGGCGTACAGGTATTGTATAAAGACGAGACGGTGTGGGCTACACAGAAGGCAATGGCGACATTGTTTGACTGCTCAACCGATAACATCAGCTTGCACTTAAAGAACATTTTCAAGTCTGGTGAACTGCAGGAAGATTCAGTTACCGAGAAAAACTCGGCAACTGCCTCAGATGGCAAGACGTATCAAACCAAATTCTACAACCTCGATGCTATTATCAGTGTAGGATATCGTGTAAACTCCATCCGTGCCACCCAGTTCCGCCAATGGTGTACTTATGTCATCCGCCAATTCTCACTGCGTGGCTACATCATAGACAAGAAGAGAATGGAGAACGGATCGTTTATCGGGGAGGATTACTTCGAGCACCTGCTCTCCGAGATTCGCGAGATCAGAATGAGCGAGAGGCGGTTCTACCAGAAATTGACGGACATCTATGCCACAAGTATCGACTACAATAAGGATGCACCAACGACCCGCCTATTTTATAAGAAAATGCAAAACAAGATGCATTTTGCCGTACATGGTCATACTGAGGCAGAACTTATCGTTGACCGTGCCGATGCTGACAAGGAACACATGGGGTTGACTACATGGGAGAAAGCTCCCAACGGAAAAATAGTAAAAGCAGATGTGAGCATAGCTAAGAACTATCTCAAGGAATCGGAGCTTGATGATATGGGAAAACTTGTCAACACCATTTTGGATTTTGCCCAACGCATGGCAGACCGTCACATTCCCATGACAATGGAGGATTGGGCGAAACGTATAGATATCGTTTTAGAAGCTGGTGGAGATGCCGTCTTGAAAGACGCTGGGGAGGTGACGGCAGAGTATGCAAAGGAATATGCCGAGACTGAGTTTGAAAAATACCGCATCATCCAAGACCGCCTTTTCCGCTCCGACTTCGACAAGTTTGACGGCAACGAAGACTTGCCATCTTTGGATTTCAAGGAGTAAGTATTTCTTTGAAGGCATTACATAAATATATTTAGACGCATGAACCATTCGAGGTGAAGATTAATGAATAAAAATAAAAAGCATCAGAAAATATGGACAAAAAAGAATTGAAAGAAAGAGAAGTGAAGGTAACAGAACTTGCTGTGAACTTCTGCAACGAGAAGTTGGACGAGGAATGTGCCACACTATGCACCCAGCTGATACAGAAACTTGGAAGGAAACGCACCAATCCTCTCCAGTCTGGAAGATTAGAGATTTGGGCAGCAGCAGCTGTTTACACCATATGCAGCATCAACTTCATATTCAGCAAGGACTCCCGACTAAGCTTGACATCGAATGACATCTGTGAATATTTTGGCACAAGCAACTCTACCACGGCGCAAAAGTCGAGGACGATAAAAGACTTGCTGAAGATAAGTCAAGTATTCGATCCCAACTTTTCATTGAAAGAGATTGCCACAAACAATCCTTTCAATCGTCTTCGAATGTCAAATGGATTTTTCTTCTTCGACTAATGTCAAAAGACAAGGCTACATTACGGGCATTCCTTGCCAATAACAATGCACCATGCCCAAAAAGTGGGACAACGTTCCACCTTTTTGGCATGGTGTATTGTTTACCTCAGTTCGGGATAAGAAATAGTGCCTAAAAAAGTTGGTAATCTCCGATATTTTTTGTATCTTTGTAGTTGAAATCCAATTAGTTACAAACATAAAAAGATATCATTATGGAGATTACCAAGGACAAAGTTACAGAATTATTTTGTATTATTGATGAATTTTACAAAGTTTTTGATGCTGAAAATGCAGGAAAATTGTTTTTGAGTGAAGATGGAGTAAAGCGCAGACGACGTAAAGCCTCTTTATCTGATAGTGAAATCATGCCGATTTTGCTGTATTTTCATTTCGGCTCATTCCGAAACTTCAAGCATTATTACCTATTCTTTATTAGAGGAACATTGAAGTCATATTTTCCAAATGCAGTGTCTTATAACCGTTTTGTAGAACTTGAAAGTCGCGTATTCTTCCCTCTCATGTTCTTCCTGAATCTCCGTGCTTTTGGCAGATGTAATGATAGAGGTGAGATAATTGCTTTTGTTCTCACTGGTGCAAACGTTAGCGACAAAGATCCAGCGGTATTCGATGTATTGGCTAAACGTCTGTATGGCAAGCTGTTTGCAGATAAAGGCTATATCTCGCAAAAACTCTTCGATTCGCTTTTTGAGGAAGGCATCCAGTTGGTTACAGGACTGAGAGTGAACATGAAGAACAAACTAATGCCGTTCTATGACAAGATGATGCTACGCAAAAGATACATCTTTGAAACGATTAATGACCTGTTGAAAAATACGGCTCAGATAGTACATTCACGTCACAGGTCTGTTTCGAATTTCATCATAAATATTATTTCTGCATTAGGGGCATACTGTTTCTTTGACAACAAGCCCAAGGCACTTACTGGATACGTTATCGAAGATACGAAACAGCTGAGTCTTTTCTAACATTGCATATTTTACATGAGGATTTTGTCTCAGCAACCATCCAAGATATATAGATGGTTGCCAAGCCTCTGTGTCCCTTATATAAAAACATTATAAAGCCTTTAGATAGAGCTCGTTATCCCGAACTGAGGTATTGTTTGTTATATAAAAGGCACTAATGGTGGCAACTATCGCCTTGCCTTGTCTCATTCTACCCTCTATAATTGACTCTAAATATCTATTAATCATATTTTTATTCCATTGTTAAGATGATGCAAAAGTACATACTTTCGTTGGAAAATCCCCCAAAAACAACACTTTTTTGGAATACTAGAATGTATCACCATTTCCCCAGCCATGCGATAAGGGCAGGTGACATACCGAGGTGCTTAACAAAACAAATAAAATCAAGACTGGTTTATGCATAAGATTAAACCAGTCTTGATTAACTTCTTTATTATAGGATGCTTACAGAGAAACTTTATTCTAATACCAACACATGGCTCGTTCCATCTGTCTGGCTGAATACATTCAAACCGACTTTCATGAGATAGTCACCGCTATACTGCTTGCCATTGCACTCCAAATCAGATTCCTTGCCAGGCATCAGATTAGTCTCCTTTACGGTATAAACCTTATCGGCATCCAATCCCTGCATCTTCACATTCATCACAGGCTCCTTGTAGCGTGGATGCAAGTCGTATGCAAAGAGAACGGCACGCTGCTTGTCCTTACTTACATAGTTAATGGCACAGTGGTTGCCTTCGTATGGAGAAACCAGGCGATACTGGTCGCCCTCAAGAATCATCGGCTTCATGCTATCGTAGTTCTTAACTGCATTCTGCACAAACTTATAGTCATCAGCAGTAAGCGACTTGAGGTCGATATCAAAGCCCAACTTACATGAACTGCAAACATCGGTGCGGAACTTCACACTGGTATTCTTGTTCCAGTTAGTTACATGCGAGCCCATGGTCTTGGCTGGGAAGAACTTTGACAGGCTCCACTGGATGTAGAGGCGCTCGTATGGATCAGTATCGTCTGAACACCAGAACTCAGTGAAATACTTCAGCATCTCGTAATCCATTCTGCCGCCACCACCAGAGCAAAGCATCATCGGCAACTTAGGATACTTCTTATGAATACGGGTAAGCACCTTGTAGATACCACGGACATGATCGATATAGAAATTACCCTGATTCTCCTTATGATATGGAGAATAGATATTGGTAATCACACTGTTGCAGTCCCACTTGAAGTAAGCCACATCCGGATTCTCCGTCATGATACGATCCACGATGCTGAACACATAATCCTGTACCTTAGGATTACTGATATCAAGCACCAGCTGGTTGCGGTAATAATAGGTATCACGCTTTGGCTGCATGATGACCCAGTCAGGATGCTTCTCAAAGAGTTCACTCTTAGGATTCACCATCTCTGGCTCAATCCAAATACCAAACTTTACACCAGCCTTCTTGGCATCTCTTACCAATCCTGGTATTTCATCAGGCAGCTTGCTCTTGGTAGCCTCCCAGTCGCCGAGACCTGCATGGTCGTCCTTGCGAGGATACTTGTTGGCAAACCAACCATCATCAAGCAAGAACATATCTACACCCAGGTCCTTGGCATCCTTCATCAACTCAGCAAGACTCTGCTGGTTGAAGTCGAAGCCGGTATTCTCCCAGTTGTTCAAGAGCGTAAGGCGATCTTCCTTACCCATGTTTACCTGATACTGACGAGCCCAATTGTGCAAATTACGGGAAGCCTCACCGATACCATTATCACTCATGGCAAAGATAAACTCAGGAGTAGTGAACGTCTCACCAGCCTTCAGCTTATAATTAGAGGCGTATGGATTGATGGCAGGAATAACACGAAGGGCTCCCACGTTATCTACCTCGAAGGTAAAACGGAAGTTGCCAGGCCATCCGATGGTTCCAAGCATCACCTTACCCTCATTCTCCTTGGCTGGCTCATCGAATCCCAGTTCAAAGAACGGCTCCTCATGCATGGCTGCACGGGTACCCAACTTGGTATCAACAATCTTCTTACCAGCAGTCAACTGGCAAGTCTCAGGCTGTCCTTCCTTAGCCCAGTCGCTATGATAACTGGTAACGAAATACTTGTTTGCCTTGAAATAAAGCATTGTAGAGCTATATCTCCAAAGCGTAACCGGAGCTTTCTCCTTATGAGAAATTTCGCTCCATGCCTTGATGACGTTCTCCTTAGGGTAAGCTGCATAGTGGAGTTTCACGGTCAGCGGATACACTTTGTCCTTAAGCGTGATGATGGTCTCAACACCTCCACTGATAGCCTTTTCTTCAGAAGACTGATAATACAAATAGGTGGTCATGTTACCATCTGCATGGGTCACTGCCACTGCCGGCTCGAAGAAATCTTCAGCACCAGAGGTTGCATAAACCTCATGACCTCGCTGGCAGACGGAACCATCAGAGGCCGCATATACATCCCACTTCAGATGATTGTAATCTGAAGGATTCTTCAACTTGTCACCCAGATACACTTGGTAGAGGCGACCCTTAGGAGAAACCTGCATCACGAGGTCGGTCTTGTCGGTTGACACTCGGATGGTCTTTTGAGCAGATGCCATGATAGATGTCATGCACATCGCTGCGATAATCATAAATACCTTTTTCATCGTTCTTTGGTTTTTACGTGATTGTTTTGTTATAATTAAACGCTATAATTCTTTCGTTATTATCTTAGAATTTGATTCCTGCAGAGAATTCCACCGTGAACGGACGGAGATAGCTACCACTCATGTACTTGCCTTCATATTTTCCGGCTTCCTGCTTGGTAATCAGTTCAGAGCCACTAATGGTACCCTTGGCACCCTTCTCGTTGAAGATATTGATGACACTCACGCCAAGGCTCAGCTTCTTGTTCACATTCCAGTTGATTCCGCCGAAAGTCTCCCAGTGACCATTGAAATAGAGTGCCTCCTGAAGGTTGGCATAGGTCTTACCGAAGTAACGGAAACTCAACCAGGCATTCAGATTCTTGGTGATGTCGTATTTAGGGTCCAACTCTATAAGAACCTGAGGAATCTCCTTGACGATCATGTTATTGGCATTCACACCCATAGACTGACCATCACTGAACGTTACGCTCGCATTATAGTTCTTATACACAGGCTTCTGATAGGTGAAGAGTGCATGCATGTGGAAGTTCTTGAACGGATTGATTTCTGCCGAGGTTGTCCAACCCAAAGTCTGGATGTTATAGATGAGCAACACGGTCTTGCCCTCTGTAGTGCCAGGCTTGGTAAGATTCTGCTGGTCGATATTGTTCGACTTTGAAATGTAGGTCACCATTGAAGAAAGGTCAATCCAATCGTTCTTGTAGAAAATACCACCACGAATCAGTGGGATGGTTACTCGCTTATACTGCTCCTCGGTAGGTCCTGTTCCTGCATACTCGCTGATGCGTGGGAAACGGGTGGCGATGGTAGCATCGGCTGTCAAACCAAACTGGCGGGTAAGGTTATACGTCAACTGCAAGGTGGCTGCATAATTCAATTTATCCTTGGTTACGTTCTTTGCTTCAATGCTGTGCTCGGTAGCAACAACAGAACCATCAGCAGCAGTGGCGTATGTATTATAGTTACCCATGTGGAATCCAGAGAAACGTGGAGTAGAAATCTGCTCGGCAGACATGCGGTAGTACTCCAATCTACCACCATAGAACACCTTGAACGTAGGACTTACCTTCCATTCGTCAGTGAAGTAGAGTGCCAACTTGTTCTCTGAACCCTTGGTGTATTCAGGACTCAACTCATTATAGCCGAACGTCTCAGAACGATGAGCTGTCTGCGTAGGATCAAGCGGATTGACATACATCTGGCTCAATGTGCGTGGATAAGCTTCTACGGTGCCTGCCCACTGGAACGAAGACGAATAGTAATTGAGATGGTAATACCACTCGTTCAAACCAATCATTAACTTATGGTTGTTCAACTTCTTGGTGATTTCGGTAGTCAAAAGCGCATTGCTCACCTTACCAACATGCAACCAGGTGCGACGACCTTCTATGTAACCACTGTAGGCAGACCCTTCATAAAGCTGATAGCCATCAGCCTCGCTCACCTGAGAGATGGTACTTCCTCCGTAATCCACAAAATTGGCACGTGGAGCATTCATATACTTGGCGTTGAATTTCCACAACCATCCATTATCAAACTGATACTGGCTGATGAGGGCAATCTCGTTGGCATGATTCTCACTGCCATCGCTCATGTTCCATGTCTCCATCTTTCCTGACTTTGTATTCAAGTATTGGAAAGAACCTTGACGCTGCACGTATGAGTCCATACCCGGATCAAAGCCATCAATCTTCTTGATACTTCCGTCGCCAGAATAGATAAATGGGGCTGCATTGGCAAAATTGCCAGGGTTCTTGCTGTTGGAATACTTATATAATAAGGAGATACGTCCCTTTCCATCATTCAAGATGCGAGTGATGCCGAAATGATAAAGTTGGGTACGGTCGGCATAATCGGTAAAGCGAAGCTTGAAACTACCTGGATCGAAATTCTGATACATACTGGCAGTATAAAGCCAATTGTCACCGATTCCACCAGACAGGTTGAGATCTACATTCTGCATACCAAAATGGTTTGCCTTATAGTTGAGCTTGCCCTTGAACTCTTTCTGTCCCAACTCGCTGAAAGAAGAAACTGCGTACGCAATATTACCAGTAGCAATGGCAGACTCAGATGGAGTCATCAAGTCGGTACCTTTCAGTGAGGCATCGCTACGCCAATGGGCAGACAGTCTGTGTACGGAAGAAGAGTAAACGGCAGGAAGACCGTTCTCATATACGGTTACATCCTCGCTTGGCAATCCTATCTGGATTTCACGAGGCTTGTTGGCATCAGATGCGTTGAGCATCACATTACGCTCTTCCTTTTTCTCCTTGTTTTCAGATTCGTCGGAAGGAAGTGCATACACTTGGCTTGCAGCAGACATCGCTACCAAAGCCATAGAAAATGTACGGATTCTTAAGTTCATAATCTTACAGTTGTTTATTCTTATTTTGTCATGATTTCACTTGCCACCGAATGCGATTCGATTGCGGTTGCAAAGTTAAGGAGATTTTTCAGACATTGGCATCGTGTGTAGGTTACGAGTAGATAAATACCAGGGTTTTCAAGTTCATAACCTATTAATAATCAAGCTATCTAAGATATTAATACTTTTTAATAGAGTAGATGATAAAAAGAGGAACAAAAGTAGTATCTTTGCAGAAAAATACAACTTTAAGGCTTTCTTATAGCCTATCTGATAGAAACAATAACAATTAAAAGGATAGTTATGAAAGTAGTATTGTGGTTCTTAATGATGTTTATGCCATTAATGGCAAATGCTTCATCCGTAAACGAGGAACAGCTGTTCCATCGTTTAGACAGTTACATCGCTCAGCGAAGCAAGTTTACCCAAAGAAAAGAAGCGAAACTGCTAAGACTCAAAAAGCAACTATACATGACTTCAGACAAGCGCAGCCAGCTTAGTCTCTATAACCAAATCTACAGGGAGTATTATACCTACCGTTACGACTCTGCCATGACATACGCCAAGAAAGGCTACCAGCTGGCTGTACAACTTCAGGATGATTATTTCGTTAACCTGAATAAAATCAATCGTGCTGCAGTGCTATCGACGGGTGGTTTCTACAGCCAGGCAGAAGACTTAATGCTCACAATGGATGTGGAGAAAATGTCACCTAAGTTATTGCAATACTATTATTATACCTTGACTTGGGTATATAGCTATTGGGAAACATTCTGCAACAAGTCGGAGTTTCAAGAAGGATTGGCAGCCAAAAAACGTTTTTATTTAGGCAAGACTCTTGAACATATCGGCAACAAGGAATCCGCTCTTTATTACTATCTTTCAGGAGAGTTTGAATATCTAAAGCAGCGTACAAGCAAAAAGATGCTTCAGTTCTACATGAAGGCACTTTCAGCCAGTCCCCTGAACAGCCGTGTGCATGCCTCATCGGCTTATTGCATTGCCCGCTATTATTATGATACTGACCAAAAGGATTTATATGAAAAGTATATTGTAGAAGCAGCCATCTCAGACCAGATATGTCCCCTGAAGGAGAATCTGGCCCTTCAGGAGTTTTCCACCTATCTATATAATAAGGATGCCTCCTATGCAAAGAGGGTTGCCAAATACATCTATTGTTCCATGGAGGATGCCCAATTCTACAACAACCGTCTCCGCATGGTTGAGATTTCACGCATACTTCCCCTTATCACAGAAACGAACCATCAGGCAGAAGTACGCAAGAACCGCATCGTAACAGCATCTCTCGTCATCGTGAGCATCCTGTCGCTAGGATTCCTTGCCATGGCTTTCTTTGCGTTCAAGATGAACAAGCGTCTAGCCAAGAGCCGTAGGGAGATAAAAAGCCAGAATACACTCTTGGACGAACTGAACCAGAAGCTGCTCAACACCAATAAGCGAAGAGAGACCTATATGCATTTATTTATGGACATCAGTGCCGTATATATCAAGAAACTGGATGATTATCGCAAATTGGTAAGCCGCAAAATCAAGGCAAAACAAACTGCCGATCTTCTGACTGCCATCAACAGCTACAAGCTGGCAGAAGAAGAGGCTGCCAACTTCTATATTCGCTTCGACAAGGCCTTCATTGACTTGTATCCGAATTTTGTGGAAGAGTTCAACCAACTGCTGTTGCCTGAAAAGCAGATTGTACTCCCTGCCCCTAACAGTCTCACCAAGGAACTGCGTATCTATGCACTGATGAGACTGGGAATTACGGATGGTCAGGAACTGGCCACCCTTCTGTTCTATTCTACGCAAACCATCTATAATTACAAGGCAGCCATCAGAAAGCGAGCCAAAGACCTCACCACTTTTGATGCAGCCATCAACCAACTATGCAATGTGATAGGCTAATCAGAGCAAATGCTTGGCAAGACCCCAAGCGTATTAATTTGCAAACTGCACGCAGACAGGTTTTCCAACCTTTATATCCTGCTTCGTATCAACCATCATTCCAGTTTTCTTATTGAGCTTGAAAACTTGAATCACATGACTGTCACGGCACGCCACAAGCATAAACTGTCCGTTAGGCGTGATGGCGAAGTTGCGAGGATGGGCAGCTGTAGGTTGTAAGCCTATCTTTGTGAGCAGACCCGATTTCTTATCTACGGCAAATATCGAGATGCCCTCATCGGTTAACCGATGGGATGCATAGAGAAAGCGACCGTCAGGAGACAGATGAATATCGGCACTTCCAAGCGTACGGGTCTTCGAAGCCTGTATGCGCTGCAACTCCTGCAATGTACCCTTGTTATATCCCAATACGGTTACCGTGCCATCCAGTTCGCCTATCAGGTAAGCCACATTGCCTTTTGAGTTGAATACAAGATGGCGTGGTCCCGCTCCTTTAGGTGCCTGATAGGCAAGAACAGGATTAGATAAAAATACCTTGCCATCATTTACCTGGAAGCGCCAGATACAGTCGTTCCCCAAATCATTGGCAAGCATATATTGATGATCAGGAGTCATCTGGCAGCAGTGGATATGCGATACCACACCACTCCCCTCACGATGCATATCGAAATATTGCGATTCTGGCGCCACACTTCCATCTTCCTTGATTGGGAATACGGAAATATCACCCCCATTATAATTGGATGTCACCACATATCCACCATACAGCATCACATTGCATGGTGCCGCACCCGGCATCTTGTTTTCAGGTCGAGTAGCCTTTGTTCCACACTTCTGATACCCAAGAGGAGTCATCTCTCCCTTCGTCCTATTGAGAATGAAAGCCCCGAGTCCTTGTCGCCCATCATCATATTCGCTCACGGCATAAACCCGATTTGCATCATGATTCATCATGAGAAACGAAGGGTTGCCTGCCTGTACACTGCTAACCAATTGCGATTTCCCTGTACGTTGGTTGAAACGATAAATATACATTCCGTCAGAAGTACTCTGGTCGGTATAGGTACCTACTACCATTGTAAGTTCATCACTCGCCGCTGCCGGCATCCCCACAGCCATTGTCAAGGACAAGCCTGCCAATATCGTCTTTATATTGCACATAATTGCTATATTTATTATCAAGTCAATAGTATATATAATGTTTAGAGGGGCAAAAATACAAAAAGAAAAGGAAACGGGCAAATGAAATGGCAGAAAATTGAGAATAATCCTCAACTTTCTACCATTTTCTTTTGCTCATTCAAGAAATAGTTGTACCTTTGCCATTACATAAAAGTTGTAACACTAAAGATGTAATGGCGTATGAAACTAAGTAACAAGAAATTAGCAAATCCTTTCATCTACCAAGGTTATGAAAGTCCCGAGTATTTCTGCGACAGAGAAAATGTGCTTTAAACGTGCGGAATGTGCTTAAAAAAAATAGATTCCGCACGTTTAAAGCACATTTTCATAGATATTGCATCAGCCACAGTCATAGAATTCCACACTAGAAGGATACTACTTTCTTTTGGAAATACATTTTTTATCTGCAACTTTTATCGAAAAAAGTGAAGAGAAAGATTGCTTTTTCGATATAAAATCGTATCTTTGCACTTTGAATAGCTAAAATCAGTAGCATCATGAAACAACCCGGCAAGAAATATAACGATGAAGACAATATGCTCGTCAACGACTTGCGCTCCATCGTCAGCAAGGCTCGCAGCAAAGCATTTGCTGCCGTCAATTATTCTCTGGTGGAAAGAAACTGGAGAATAGGACAACGTATTGTGGAACAGGAACAGAACGGAGCATCACGTGCAGAATACGGGAAGCATGTGATAGAGGTTGCTTCGGCTGCTTTGACCAAGGAATTCGGAAAAGGATTCTCAGAGACAAACATCATGAATTTCAAGAAGTTCTACCTGAAATTCAAAGAGTTAACAATTCCTCAGACAGTGTCTGAGGAATTCAAAAAGCAAAAACATCAGACACTGTCTGATGAATTTTCTTTGCTACCCCAAAAAGGTCAGACACAGTCTGCCCAATCCGAGTTACGCCTTCTTCCTTGGTCTCATTACGAGCGTCTTATACGAGTAGAAGATAAGAAGGCTCGTGAATGGTATGCAAAGGAGGCATTCGAGCAAGGTTGGAGTTTCAGAACCTTGAACCGCAATATCAACACCCTATATTATGAACGTCTTCTTATGTCAAAGAAGAAGCAGCCAGTCGTTAACGAGATGCAAGACAAGACAAAGGCTTATCAACAAGACAAACTCGAATACATCAAATCACCAGTTGTCTTGGAATTTCTTGGATTGCCAGAAGACACATCCCTCGCTGAATCAAAATTAGAGACTGCCATCATCAACAACCTAGAGAAATTCTTGATGGAAATGGGAAAGGGATATGCGCTTGTGGCTCGCCAGCAACATATCCGAACCGAGGAGAATGACTACTATATCGACTTGGTATTTTACAATTACCTCATCAAATCTTTTATCTTGGTCGACTTGAAGGTAAATCGCATCACTTACCAGGATGTAGGACAGATGGATATGTATCTTCAGATGTACGACAAGATGAAAAAAGGACCAGACGACAACCCTACCATCGGCATCATTCTTTGTACCGAGACCGATTCGGATGTGGCACGATACTCTACCCTCGCCAAAAACGACCAGATGTTCGCTGCAAAATACAAGCTTTACCTGCCAGACAAGGAAGACTTGAGAAGAGAAATCGAACGACAGAAGGAACTGTATCTAATGGCTCATCCTGAAGAAAACGATAAAGAGTAATTCTTCTGGCAGTATCAGAATAATTAGAAGGAACCATTACAAAAAGGTCAGACGCTGTCTGACCTTTTTGTATCTCATTTTCGTATAACTATCCATTTATCTATAAAATCATCACTTTTTCTTGCATAAAGTTTGCAATTTCCAATATTTATGCTTACCTTTGCCGTTGTTAAGAGGGAACTCATAACACATTACCAAATATCTTATCATAAAAATAAGAAAGGAAATAGCAAATGGAACTGAAAGAGACTTTCCAAAAAGTGAAGGCAGCTAGCAAGACACTGGGCTTGCTCAGCGACGAACAACGTAATGAAGTGCTAAAGGCGGTGGCTGACGCTATCATCGCAGAGACTCCTGCGCTCCTTGCAGCGAACGCAGAAGACTTGGCGAAGATGGACAAAACAAACCCGCTCTACGACCGATTGCAGCTCACAGAGCAGCGACTCGTGGATATCGCTTCGGATATGAGACACGTAAGTACCCTGCCCTCACCTCTCGGAAGAGTTCTCAAAGACAAAACACTCGAAAATGGTTTGCACCTGCAGCGAGTAGCCGTTCCTTTCGGAGTTATCGGCATGATTTACGAGGCTCGCCCTAACGTAACCTACGATGTTTTTTCTCTCTGTTTCAAGAGTGGAAATGCTTGCGTACTGAAAGGTGGTAAGGATGCAAACTCCTCAAACTCAGCGGGTGTCGAACTTATCCACAAGGTGTTGATAACTTTCGGTATTGACCCGAATGTCGTTACGCTCTTACCTGCCACCCATGAGGCTACCGGCGAAATGCTCAATGCAGTGGGCTATATCGACCTCTGTATTCCTCGTGGCGGAAAGAAGCTCATCAACTTCGTGCGTGATACTGCCAAAGTTCCGGTTATCGAAACCGGAGCCGGCGTGGTACACTGTTACTTCGACAAGGATGGCGATCTGGAGATGGGCAAGCGCATCATCACCAATGCCAAATGCAGAAGAGTGAGCGTATGCAATGCACTCGACTGTCTGCTGATTCACGAAAGCAGATTAAGCGACCTCCCTGCCCTCTGCGAAGGTCTCGCCGAGAAACAGACCAAGATTCATGCTGATGCCAAAGCTTACGAAGCTTTAAAGGGACACTATCCTGACACCTTATTATATAAGGCAGAGGAAAGCGAAGCGAAGATGAAGGAGGCAGGTTTGCTGACTGCGGATTGCAAATCCGCAGACTCAACAGAAGCAAATGCCAACATGAAGAGCATCTGGAACACCGAATGGCTCAGCATGCAGATGGGTATCAAGACCGTGGCTTCGGAAGATGAGGCGCTCGACCATATCGCTACCTACGGAAGCGGACACAGCGAGAGCATCGTTTCCTACAATGAAACTGCCCAGAAGAAGTTCCAGGCAATGGTAGATGCAGCCTGCGTTTATGTGAATGCTCCTACCAGCTTTACCGATGGTGCACAGTTCGGACTGGGCGCAGAGATTGGCATCAGTACCCAGAAACTCGGAGCCCGCGGACCTATGGCACTCGAAGAGATTACCACCTACAAGTGGTTGATTACAGGAAATGGACAGACGAGGAAGTGAAGAGTGAAGAACGAAGAGTGAAGAAACAACGTTCGGCGGCCGAAGGGAAAGCCAATTCAATAGCGCTTCTCTGGACCCGCTCCGTACCAACTCCGTACCCTCTCCGTACCAAGTCTTAGTTTCTGCCATGTTTGCAAGGTTTGCATGCAAACTTTGCAAACATCAAGATTCAAGAAGAAAGATCCAAGAGCAATATATATCAGAAATAACAAATAAAAAACGAAATAACAATGAAGACATTCTTTAATGTTGAAGACCTTGGCGACTTGAAAGCAGCACTCGCTGAGGCACAGGAAGTAAAAGCAAACCGTTTCGGTTATCAGGAGTTGGGCAAGAACAAAACCTTGCTGATGATATTCTTCAATAACAGTCTCCGTACCCGACTGAGTACACAGAAGGCTGCGATGAACCTGGGCATGAATGTAATCGTACTCGATGTAAATGCCGGTGCCTGGAAACTGGAGACAGAGCGTGGCGTTATCATGGATGGCGACAAGAGCGAGCACCTGCTGGAGGCAATCCCAGTAATGGGTAGCTTCTGCGACCTTATCGGTGTTCGTAGCTTTGCCGGTTTGAAAGACCGTGACTACGATTATGCCGAGACCATCGTCAACCAGTTTGTAAAATACAGCGGCCGCCCAGTCTTCGCTATGGAGACAGCTACCGTTCATCCACTCCAGGTATTTGCCGACCTCATCACCATCGAGGAGCATAAGAAGGTGGCTCGTCCTAAGGTAGTCCTGACCTGGGCTCCTCATTGCCGTGCCTTGCCTCAGGCTGTACCAAACTCATTCGCCCAGTGGATGAACGCAGCCGATGTTGATTTCGTGGTTACTCACCCAGAGGGCTATGAGCTTGATCCTAAGTTCGTAGGCAATGCCAAAGTGGAGTACGACCAGAAGAAGGCGCTGGAAGGTGCAGACTTCGTTTATGCCAAGAACTGGAGCTGTCCGGGTGTGAAAGACCCAGCACAGTATGGTGAGATTCTGAGCAAGGATATGAGCTGGACCATCGACGAGGAGCACATGAGCTGGACCAACGATGGTTGCTTCATGCACTGCCTGCCTGTTCGCCGTGGCTTGATTGTTACCGATGATGTCATCGAGAGCAAGAACAGTCTGGTGATTCCAGAGGCAGCCAACCGTGAGATTTCAGCCGAAGTTGTCATCAAGCGCATGCTCGAATCACTATAGTATTTTGCAGTTTTTTGTAGAATCCTATCACCATATTTAGGTATTCTTAGAAAAAGTCTATCTTGTTTTTCTCTTTTCTCGATAATTATCATTATCTTTGCAGAAGATTAGAAAAGAACAAGATGGACAAATACATAATACTATCACCGGAAGCCAAGGGTTCGTTCAACGACCGCTTGAACTTTCTGTATCTAAAACTAGGTAATCATCTCGATATAGAGAAGATGGAACATCGCACCTTGCAATATTGTAAGGTGTTTCTCAGCGATTCCCAGAACCAGATAGAAGAACTGCAGGAATCTCTTCTCTATCAAGAATTTCTCAAGGATACGAATCTTACTATCGTGGAACAGACTCCACTGAATAGCAGTAAGATAAGTCTTCTTGTAAAAACCACAGATGTTCATACCCCCATGCTGTTTCATAGTATCCGCCTCACCGAGGAGGAAGCGAAGGATAAGAATTCATACGAACAAACCCGTATGATTTTCGACAGATACCAGCAGGCAATCAGCAAGACAGGTATGACAATGGAGCGCAACCTCGTCCGCACCTGGATATACGTAGCCCATATTGACGTGAACTACCAAGGCGTAGTAGAAGCACGCAACGATGTCTTCGATGAAGAAGGTCTTACAGCAGATACCCACTACATAGCCAGCACAGGTATCGGAGGAGCAACTCCCGTTCGCCATGCCACTGTAGCCATCGACTTCCTGACCTATCCTGACATACAGGAATCAGACAAGAAGTATCTGCAGGCACTCGAACATCTGAATCCTACCCACGAATATAGAGTAGCCTTTGAGCGCGGAACCCGTCTTACCCTACCCAGCCAGCAGCAATACTTCATCTCCGGAACTGCCAGTATTGACAAGCACGGACAGGTGGTATACGAAGGCGATATAGTAAGACAGACCGGCAGACTCCTTGAAAACATAGGAGCCTTACTGAAGGATGGCGATGCCACTATGAACGACATCCAGTACTTTATCATCTATCTGCGCGACATGTCTGATTATCATACCGTAGAAATGCTGATGAATCAGTTCTATCCCCAGATACCGCATATCATCGTAGAGGCAAAAGTATGCAGACCAGGCTGGCTGATAGAGATGGAATGTATTGCAGAAAAGCAATAACAGCAATAAATGCAGAAATTTACTTTCAAAGAGTAAGTTTCTGCATTTTTTATGTGCCTTTCTAATATATTTTTGTTACCTTTGCAGAAATAAACTGACAGACATGAATAAACAAAAAACAAACAAACCTAGCATAGGCATATACACATTATACGTGCTGGGAGCGATAGCATGTTTTGCATTCTTCCAATTCTGCTATCCCTATCACCTGTTCTATCAGGAGCAGAATCAGCTGTTTCTGATGTCGTGGGATCATGTAACCACCTACCTTGACAAACCGGGATGGCTGGCTTGTCTGGCAGGCGATTTCCTGACCCAATTCTACTATTTCCGTTATGCAGGTCCTATCATCCTTACCCTCTGTATCCTCCTGACAGGATACAACATCAGATGTGCTGTAGAAATGGCAGACATCAAGGGAAGATGGGTGGCACATTCCGTCGCCTTCATCGTGATGATTCTGCTGATTTGTTTCAGTTTCCATTACGACTACCGTCTGAGCAGCATCCTTGCCGTGGCAGGTGGAGCCAGCGTGTTCCGTGTCAGCACCTCGCTGCTCATCTCTACCCGAATGTTTATCAAGAAGATAGAAAGAGGGAACGAGCAGGGTCTCTTCCTCAATGGTTCAGGAATTGCCAACTGGGTATCCGTCATCAGCATCTTCGTCTCCGTATTCGTCTGCCATTGGTTCTTCGGATACGGTGTATGGGTATATGGCGCCTTGACATTTGCCGGCTGCATTGCCAATATCATGATAGCAGGCATCTACTATCGTCTTGCCGCCCTGATCATCCCATTTTTCCTCCTCATGCTCACCAAGCGACTCTACTATTGCGATTTCCAGACCATCTACACTTATCCTGGCATCGGCAAACTGGTTGCCCCACAGATGGATCTGGAAAAGACACTGGCTGTAGACTGCGAATATTATTTCGGCAACTACAACAAGGTGATGCACATCGTAGAGAAAGAAGAGAATCCGAACCAGTACATGAAGTTCTACTATAATCTCATCATGGCACAAAACCACTGTCTTTCTGCCAACCTTCTCAAATTCCCCGACAACAACCTCGGCACCTTTGAGACCCTTGGTCCCAACGCTCCAACACTCACCATCAAGACACTCAATGAGTTGTACTGGGTATTGGGCGACATGACCTTCTGCGAAAGAGCAGCCATGCTGGCAAATGTCTGCTCTCCCAACAACCGCAACATCCGCATGATCAAGCGACTGGCAGAAGTCAATCTCGTCAAAGGCGACTACCAGGCAACCCGCAAATATCTGCGCATCCTGCAGAAGACATTCGTATGGCAAAGATGGGCCGACCGTGTTTTTGCATCCCTGGGCATTCATGCCCTGCCCGATGAGAAAGCCCTCCTTCAGACCTATCTTGACAAGCGCCCGTTTGTCAACACCCAGGATACCCTTCGCCTCAGCGACAACAGCTATATCATCATGAAAGAGCTGGTGGAAAGCAATCCGGCAAACAATAACGCCATCAATTACATGCTATGCAGCGACCTTCTCTTGAAGGACATGGATACCTTCAAGCATGACTACGATGCTTACTATCTCAAGCAGAAGCACGTGCAATACGACGAATTGTATCAGGAAGCGCTCACGATATATCTGGCAGGAACCAAGGCGCCACCAAGCGAATGGGCCAAGTATATCAAGCGACAGGATGTGCTGCAACAGTTCAGCCAATATAATGAACAACGCGGTAACCCTGCCTTCAAAGATACCTACTGGTATTACTTTGACAAGGCAAAGACACCTAAGTTGAACAACAACTAAAGAGCCCGGAAGACTCTATCAGCATCAAAAACAAGAACAATGAAATACAGAAACATTCTATATAGCTCCCTGGCGGGTCTCCTCCTTTTCGCTTCATGTGCCCAGACACATGAGAACGCAGAGCAGGTTAGCCATCTGCCCAACATGTATCCCGACTATGCCGATGTAACCATTCCGGTAAACATCGCACCACTCAACTTCGAGATACGCGACAAGCATCTTACCAACATCGAGACCGTTCTCACCATTGAAGGAGCAGATGCCAATGATGCAGCCAACACATTGACAGCAACCAGCAACAGTCAGAATCTGAAGTTTGACATAAAAGAGTGGAAAGCCTTTCTCCAGAAGGCTGTAAACAAGAACATCAAGGTACAGATCTATTCCAAAAGCGATGAAGGAGACTGGACCGCATTCAAGCCTTTCACCTGGCAGGTAGTAGGCGACAGCATCGACTCATACCTCACCTACCGACTCATAGAGCCCGATTACGAGGTATGGAATAAAATCCAGATTAAGCAGCGCTGCATCGAGAACTGGGAGGAGAAGATACTCGCCGACCACAATCTGCAGGAGAACCGCTGCATGAACTGTCATGCCTTCGGCAATCAGAATCCGAACCTCAGCATGCTATATGTTAGAGGAGAAGGCGGTGGAGCCATCCTCAACCGCAATGGCAAGTTGTGCAAGCTGAACCTGAAGAACGACAACCTGATTTCTTCAAGTGTATATTACGGTTTCAGTCCATCGGGCAAATACGTAACGTTCTCTACCAATATCATTATTCCGGCCTTCCATGCCGATCCCGACAAACGTCTGGAAGTATATGATTCGAAGAGCGATGTCTATGTTGCCGACCTCGACAACAACACCATCATCTCATCGCCCCTGACGAGCGACAGCACGAAGCTGGAGACATTCCCGACCTTCTCGCCTAATGGTGCCTATATATATTATTGTGTAGCCGACCGGAAAGGGTTGAATACGAAGAACCTCAAGGGACTGAAATATTCGCTGGTACGCATTCCTTTCAATGAAGAAAACGGCAGATTTGGTGAAAAGGTAGATACCCTCTATTCTGCCCGTTCCGTTTGCCATCCTAAGATAAGTCCCGATGGCAGATACTGCCTCTTCACCGTAGCCGATTACGGCACCTTCCCTATCTGGCATCCAGAAGCAGATCTATGCATGCTAGACCTGCAGACGGGTAAGACAGACAGCCTCAGCATCGTGAACAGCAACAAGAGCGATACCTATCACAGCTGGTCGCATACAGGCAGATGGTTTGTCTTTGCCAGCAAGCGCGATGATGGTCTTTACGGCAAGCCTTACTTCTGCTACGTAGACAGCCAAGGCAAGGCTCACAAACCTTTCGTATTGCCGCAGAAGGAACCAACCTTCTACGATGATTGTCTGAAGAGTTTCAACGTACCGGAGTTGAGCTACGGTCCCGTTCCATTCGATGCCATCGATGTAGAGAATGTGATGAAGCAAGAAGCAGAACAGTTCAAATAAAAAAACAAAAACGCTCCTGTTACCATATTGCAACAGGAGCGTTTTTTATAAACATACATTTGAATTCTTCACTCTTCGTTCTTCACTCTTCACTTCCTTGTTCTTCACTCTTCACTTAATTTTCGTCGGAATCCTCTTGTCACTCATGATTTCATTTCCTGCCGCACGGGCATCCAGTTCTACAGGCTTGGATGTGAAATCTGGGGTATTATAGGAATCCAGCAACTCGTCGTAGTACTTCTTCGGATTGCGCTGAGGCAAAAGGAACGGCTTGCTTACATTGCCCTTATCATCGATGCAGGCGAGATAAAGACGGGTATAGAGACCGTCACCACGGCGGGATGTAAAGACAAACCAATGGGAATCCCTGCTCCAGTTGTGCCAGCTGTCCGTGTTTTTACTATTGGCAGCAGTCATAGGCTTAGCCTGACCTGTCTTCAAATCCAGCAACCAGTTATCCGCTTCCTTATGCCAGATAGGGAAACAGCCATAATCGCTCATCGTAAACATGATGTACCTGCCATCATACGAAGGACGAGGATGAGTGGCACTCTTGCCCAGTTCACGGGCATTGAAGATGGTATCCACCTTGTTGCCAAACTTACCCGTAGCCCCATCAAAACCAATCTTGCAGATATTATACTTGATATCCTTGTAACCGCTAGGGATAGGCTCTGCCGTAGAAGAGCAGAAATAGAGCGTCTTGCCATCAGGCGAGAATACCGGATAAGTCTCGTAATGGTCTTTCGTCATCAGGAGAGGATCCAATATCAGTTCATGGGTTGCAGGTTCATAGACAAAGACATCCGATGCTTGGTCAAAGACTTCGATGCGTTCATCCTTCACGGCATGGAAACTCTGATGAGTGGTATTGGTACTATAGGCGCAATACTTGCCCGACGGATGCCAGTAAGGATAAACCATCGAACCCTTCAGGGAATCATTCTTCGCCTTCAGCCACTCCCGCTTGCCGTTCTGCGAAACCAAGGTAGCACCATGGTCACCACGCACATGGAAGGTAAACTGGTCTGGATTGGTTCTATTTGCCGTATGACAATTGAGACAGGCACCCGGTGCTGCCGTATTCTCTAGGATTGCCGTTTCCTCAAAGTTACTCAAGTTTCGCTGATAAATGCCCAACTTGCCATACACCTCATAACCAGGGGCAATACGACGATAAGTCAAGCCCCAGTCCTTTAACTCGTAGGGGCTTACATAGATATTGAAGTCCTTGTACTTCAATTTTTCGCCATTCTTCTCTACAAACACAGAAACTATGAGTTTTTCACCCTTGTTCTTTTTCAAGAAATCATGCCATTCATCTACCTCAAACTCCGCATACTTCTTGCCGTAAGAATATAGCCCCTCTATGGTTTTTGGACCTTGCACACATACATACATATCCTCAATATCCTCGTCCGCCATGTTAAAATCGAGCGGTGCAATATTGGCAGGAACTGTAACCCCAACATAATCGGGGAATATCTTAGGGAATTGATTGATTTCCTTGGCATCTTTCCACGCCGGAGGGTAACAACATGCACTAAGCGAAGCCATCACCACTCCAACCAACAGAGAGCACAATAAAGATTTTATCGTTTTCATATCATTCCAGTATTATCATTCTACATTCTAATAAACCTCTTTCATTCCCTCCTTCTTTCCGGCAGCCTCATCAGCCCCTTGCACCATCACATAGTGCCAGGCATTGGATACATACGGCTGCTGACAAAGCTGAGGATCCTTCGGATTCTGCATATAGAGCTGGATGAAGTTGAGCGTATTGTTCACGTTCTGTGCATCCACACTATACGGGATGGTACGGGGATCGCTATGCGTCTTCATCCAGTTGCCGATGAGAATCTCCTGGAAGGAGCGTGGAATATGGTCATAACCCACGAATCTACCCAGCGGATAATACTGCACGAACTTCTCCAAATCACGCTGCAGAAGTTCGTAGCACATCAGATATTCGTATGCCATCCTGTTATGGTTATCGTTCAGGAAGAGCAAGCCCAGCATCTGGTCCATCTCCCGGTCGCTGAAGAGGAAGTCCTGCTTCTTCTCACGATACTTGCGCAGCTTGCCATAGATAGGATGCCGGTTGATAGCCTTCTCATTACCCAGCAGCGCCATCATCTGGTTAGCCCAGTTGCTATAGAAGAGCGTCTTCTGCAGTCGGCGGAGCAGCTTGGCAGCTACCTGATAGTTGCCGTTGATGATTTCGCACTCTATAATCCTGCGGGTCAAGCGGGCACTCTTGCGATGATTCGGTATCGCTTCCTGCGCCTCGAACATATACCTTTCGGCATCATTCACCATTCCCAGACGGAAGAAGATTTCTGCAGTAGATACCGGTGAAATCATATCACGGGTAAAGGTAGGGAACAAACCCTCGCCTCCATTCTGATAGAACTCGAAAAGACGGTCAGCAAGTTGTCCTTTCTGGCTCAAGGCAAGATTCACACACGATACACCCAGCGGTGTGGTAGCCGGCTTCTTCTCAGCCTTCTCAATGATCTTATCCCATTGTTCGGTGCGAACCAGGAAATCATAATCTATCAGGTCGTAGGTCATTGCATCAAAAGAAGCCTTGATGCCGAACCATGAAGCCACAATCACCAATACATACGCCAAAACCATCACCACCTTGGATTGCTGCAGCTTCTTAATCCAGGCATGTCCATCAGGAACCATACCAAAGAAAACGACTACGACGGTCCATATCATCACACCCAAAGGCAACGGAGAAACCGTACCCGGATAGCGATAATAATTGAGTCCGCTAAAGATACGGTACAATGGATACTGCAACGATTGCGTGGTCAGCAATATCCAGGCTACGGTGAGTATCAGCAGACAGGCAGAATAACCCAGACTGGAAAGAATGTGTCCATTCTGCTTGCCTTTCATCAGCGTATCTCCAATCATCAGGGCGGCATAAAGGAATACCACTGGTCCCAGGAACCAATAAACCAATGCCGTGCTCACCAGTTCGAACACCACCTTCACTAACCGGTTGTGGAACCGGTTGTGAATCCAGCCCATCAGCAAGGCGCCCGACAGTGCCACAACGAAAGAAAGCAACAGATTCTGGTCGCCCATGGCACACCATAAAACAATACTAGGTACAAAGCTCAACAGATATCCCGGGAAAACGGCTTTCATTCCATATTGCTTCATTAGTCCCCACGAGATAGCCTGTATGCTCATCAAGAGCAGGGCGATGATGGTACCGCCCAAGACAGGCATATAATAGAACTGTACCAAAAACTCACTGATATAGTCAGCCAATCCTCCCGGCAGCACAATGCGCTCCAGGAAATAGCCGATATCAAAGAGAAACATCTGATACTGTTCCTGAAAGCACAAGCCACTCATGTAAGGAACAGACCAGAATATCACTACCGCCACACCGAAGAGCAGCGACAACAGCGGTTTCCAAGATTTTATCATCAAATTCTTCATGATTCTCCAATCTAAATTTTTATTCGTTTATTCTCTCACCGTCACTTTCGGACGTTCATCCGAAAAGATCTGATTGCGGGTTTCCTTCATATCCAGCTCCACCTTGGTCTTGGTGAAATCCGGTACATTATAGGCATCAAACAGCCCATGATAATATTTCCACGGATTGCGCTGCGGAAGAAGGAATGGCTTAGTTGCCTTACCCTGATCATCAATACTCGAAATGTAGAGACGGGTATAGTTTCCGTTTCCTCGCTTACTGACAAAGACAAACCAATGCGAGTTGCTACTCCAGTTGTGATAGCTCTCGCTCATCTTACTGTTCACCGCAGCCAGCGGATAGGTCTGGCGAGTCTTCAGGTTCATCATCCAGAGATCTGCATCAGGTTGCACAATAGGAAAATTGCTTCTGCTGCACCGTGTATACATCAGCCATTTTCCATCATACGACGGACGAGCCAAGACGTAACTCATATTCGTCTTCGGACCATTCAGCAGCGTATCCACTTTTTCTCCAAACTTCCCCGTTCTGGGATCGAAAGGAATACTTACCAGCGAGCACTTCACTTTCAGATACTCTGCCGGCACACGGCAAGCCTTCGAAGTACTATAATATAAGGTATTGCCATCTGCACTGAAAGCTGGGAATATCTCCAGCCAGTCGGGAGTCATCAGTTTCTGGTCTGTTACCAATTGATTGTTACGTGTATCCAGTACCACGATGTTGCTGAAGTCGTGATAAACTTCTATTGGCTTGTAAGTTCCCACGAAGAAACACTGGTGCACGGCATTGGCAGCATAAGCCACATAGTTGCCTTCCGGATGCCAGTAGGCATAGCTTCCGGCAGCCTTGGTAGAATCGGTCTTGGTATCAATCCATTGCTGCTTGCCATTCTTCATAATCAAGGTACCTCCACCCTCGCCACGTATCTGGCAGGTCAATTGCCGAGCATCTGTACGATTGGCAGTATGGCAATTGAAACATCTTCCCGGCAGGGCGGTCTCAGTCATGATAGCCGTTTCATCAAAAGTATGGATATCGCGCTGATAGATGCCGATGTTGCCACCCACTTCGTAGCCGGGAGCAATACGGCGATAGGTCAAACCGTAATCATCCAGCCGATAAGGACTCACCATCATCTGGAAATCCTGATATTGCTTCCACTTACCATCCTTACGTGTACAGACGGTAAAAGAGATGCTGCCACCGACGTTCTGCTCAGTAAGCTGATGCCAGTCTTCCACATCGAAGTCAGCCCATTCACCACAGACATGCAGTTCTCCGCCCTTGCTTCCTTTTGCCACGACATCCACCACATCAACGGTATCACCTTTGATATTGAAGTTCATCGGAGCAATATCAGCCGGAATGGTCACCCCGATATAGTCGGGATAGATGCTAGGCTTACGGTTCACCATAGTAGGATTCTCAACCGACGGAGTACAGGCGGTCATCCCCATCCATACTATCATCAAAGTATAAATAATCTTTTTCATTCTTCGCCTCCTTTCTGTTTACTCATCATTCGTTTCACGTATTCTGCGTATGGCGAACCCGGTACATTCCCCTGATTCTGTATGCACTTCACGGCATCCTGATAACCCACAGGCATCTGCATATAGCCACCATATTGCTGTACCCAACTGCCATAACGCATGAATCCCTGGATATCTCCCTTCAACAGCATCTGCCCCATGAAGTAGTCGAGCGCCATTTTGTTATCCGGATTGTTGATGAAAAGCAGTCCCATCATCTTGTCAATCTCATCATAGCTATAGATCATTTCCGTCTTGAAGCGCATTCTTCTAGCCCTTCCCAAATCAGGATCATGACTGATAGCCGTATCATTGCCCAGCATCGCCTCCATCTTCACAGCCCAGTCATGATAGAAGAGCGACTGCTTCAAGAGATCGATATTCTTACGGGCAACGGCATACTTGCCATTTACAATCTGACATTCGGTAATGCGCTTCATCAATCTGCCACTCATCTTTCCATTCAGGATGGAAGCCTGCAAATCGCTGGCATAGCGAAGAGAAGAGTTCACGAGACCCAGACGCCAAAAGGCTTCCATCGTAGGATACATCGACATGTTATCACGGGAACGGGGAGCCAGCAAGGCATCTTCCCCACTCTGATAGAAAGAAAACATGCGGTCGGCAAGCTGACGGGTCTGAGCCAGGGCAAGATTCACGCAGTTGCTGGTATAGAACACCTGCACCTGATTCTCCTGCGCATCATGGATGATATCTTCCCACTTCCCATTACGCACCTGTTCGTTCAGTTTGACCAAGGCATAGAGGTCCTTGTCATATCCCCATTTCTGACCCGGATACCGCATAGGCACGCGATAATAGTTGATACCTGCCATCACAGACATCAATGGATATTGCACCAGAAGGGTACTATAACAAACCAGCTGTATAGCCCAGAGATAGAGTATAGACAAAGGATAGGCAATCGCAACGGAAGGAAGCTTGCCTTTCTTCACCTGCATCAGGAAAAAAGCCAGACGGAGGAAGACATAAAGCCAGGTTGCACCGCCTCCAATCAGCCAGAACAGAATGGGTATCAGAAGCACATCTGCCCACGCAATCCTTGCTCCCCATCTCCGGGTAGCAAGATTCATGAGCCATGTTGACAGCAGGGCTAAGGTCAGAGCTATCGGGAAAGACAGGAGCACTTCGATATCTCCCATCACTTCCAGCAACAGGATAGAAGGAAGAAGAGCTATGAGCATCCCATACCACTTCAACGGCTTGGCTGTATAACTCCTGATTACCTGATGGGTAAGCGACAGGAAAGCCACGAAGAGAAAAGCCAGAATGGCAGCACCCAAAACAGTAACATAATAGAACTGTACCAGGAACTCGCTGATATAATCAGCCAAACCACCTGCCACACTCAGGTCATGCCAAAAGTAGTCGGCAGACCAAAGAAAGAGCTGGTTCTGCTCTTGGTAACATAAGGCTTGTGGATAACCACAATACCAAAAAAGGAAGATGCATAAGCCGAACAATGCGACCAGAGTCATTTTCCCATATCTAGAAATGAACTTTTTCATGCACTTAATAGATTAGTCGGGGTACCCATATTTATCAACATCCCCTACAGCAAATATTTTACTTTGCTGAAGGATACATAGTCTGAAGAAAATTCTTAAACACTCCGACAGGCTGACGCTTGAGGAAGGCGATGTTATATTCCTTCAACTGGTTCTGTATCTCCTTACCCTTGGTCATCAGCAACTGGTCAGAGCCTTCCTGACGGGCCTGCATACGAAGCTGGTTGTAGGCACTGTTAAACTTCATGATCTGATCTTTCCATACCTGGAGAGAATCGTTCTGAGGAGTTCCCCCGGAAATACTGTTGGCACCAATCGTAACCTTGATGTCGCCCGGTTCAGAAACAACCAGCAAGTCCTGCACGCCATCACGATAGTGATAATCTATACGAATCACTTTCATCTCAACAGTATCGGCAACAAATTCAAACTTGCCGTCCTTGATGACAACAGAGTCTACATGGGCAGCATCCTGCAGTCCGAACATAGGCACAAGGAAAATCTTCTTGCCATCCCAACGGTTCGACTCCATCGTACCATGGATACGGCAATTTCCCTTTTCGGCAGACTTGCAACCTGCCATTACTACCATACTCGTAACGGTCATCAGAGCGATAACCATCAATAACATCATTTTTTTCATTGTTCTCTTTAGGTTTAATCTGTTTATTTATTCAGTTCTTTTTCAGCCAGGAAATAGATAGGAGCATTGCTTGCGCCCTTCTTAACGAGAAGCCCTTTCTCCGTAAAATGCTTCAACCATTTCAAGGCAGTCTGCTGGCGCAAGGAAAAATGGAATTCCATGTCACGTCGGCAAATATATTCATTCTCTTTCAGGAAATTTACCATCTTGTTCCACAACTGTTCTTCGGTATATTGCCGTGACCTTGTTGTGAATTTGGAACGTTCAAACTTGACATGCCGTGAAACCTCATTCAGCAGTTCGGCAGTAGGCTTGAAGTTTATATTACGCAGACGGATGTCATTACCTGTCACCTTTTCCATCGTCTTGCCTTCCGGCAACTCTGTTGTAACAGACAGGGAGAGATAGCCCACTTGCGGAAGATAGAAGCGGGCACCTTGCGACAGTTCGGTCACAATCAACCCATGCAGCGCAGTCATCACAGCCTGCACATCAGCTCTGGTAAGCGAACAGACCTGCTCTATATGCTCTTCTATCTGCTTACTGGTCATCGGTTCATGGTCTCGCAACCGGACAAATTTCTGTTCTCCACCTTCGCCCTTCGAGTTATGGATGGAATGGATTTCATACTTTATTGCCATAGCTTAGTATTGTTAGTTGTTCATACAAGTACGTTATAGCCAGTTAAGTACGTAAGCCATACGCTTCAAGTCCTAGAACTGTGCGACGTGCATCGAACGGTGCACGAGCTCACTTCGAACGCAGCACGCTCTTACTTCGTCCGATGCATGCGCTTACACCGTTCGGTGTGAGTCATGGAGTTGGGGAAGTATAAGCTTCTGGTTGTACAAGTAACCCCGTATAAATGTACTTGTTTTACTGCATACAAAAGTACAATAAAAACTCGTAAACACCAAATCTTTTCAGCAATTATACAAGAAAGTACAGAAGAAAAGCAAAAAAGGTCAAATTCTGTTTACTAAAAGGTATAAAAAAGCCCCGACTGTATCACTACAGCCGAGGCCTAACCTTATTTATAAACCTTTATTTTCTTGCTCTTGCAACTGTTTCATCAAGAAATTCTCTAAAGTCTTCTTATCTGGCAATTGGAGCATATAGGTAGAAACAAACAATTGATTGTCCATACCGGCAAGCGCATATTCCACCATTTTCTTACCCTTTCTTGTGCAAAGCAATATTCCTATTGGCGGATTATCCCCAGGCTGCATTTCATTTTCCTTATAATACGAAACATACGCATTGAGTTGACCAAGATTCTCATGAGAGAATTCCTCGTCTTTCAATTCTAAGATAACACTACAATGCAACACTCTATTATAAAATACCAAGTCTGGATAGTAATACTCATCATCTATCACGATTCTCTTCTGGCGTGACTCAAAGCAAAAGCCTTTTCCTAATTCCAACAAGAATTCCTGCAAATGAGAAATCAGAGCTTCCTCTATGTCGTGTTCAGTAACAACCTCTTGCGCTTTCAATCCCAAGAACTCAAAAGTAAATGGTTCTCTGATTTGCAAGGCATTAGAATCATGACCTTTCATTGTAGGCAAAGACATCATTTTCTCAGGGTTAGTGCTTATTCCTGCACGAACATAAAGGTTGGTACTAATCTGTCGACGCAATTCACGAACAGACCAAGTACACTTGATACACTCTTGCTCATAGAAATAGCGAGCAAGAGGGTCGCTTTGCGTCATTATTTCGACAATGTGAGAAAACGACAACCGTGAAATCAACAACCTACCAGAGGTTCGGAATTTATCCGACACTGTCGGACTTTTTTCCACAAATGAGCCAAACATAGATTTATCCGACAGTGTCGGATAAATTGAGGCAAAAGGCATTATTTGATCAGAAGATTTTCTAACCCAAAGATTTTCCATCATTTGGGGATAATAAAGATAAAAGTTACGTGAATTTTGGAAGAGGGTAACGTTTAATCCCTTCCTATTCACTTTCTCCACAAGTCTCTTGAGAAGGTGATCTCCATATTCCGCCCTATCCTTACCATGTTGTTCAAACTCCACGATATAATAGCCAATGAGCCAGTTACGCATAGTCTGCATTCTATTGATAGCCTTTACTGCACAGGTTTGTGCTGCATCATGAGTCGATTGGATTACATGAGTCAACTCCAAGAAAGAGTGACTACCATGCATCCAATCAGAAACAGGAAGTTCCAGTCCATCATGATTATATACAATCGTGTTGTCTGCCATAAAGTTCGTTCCTTAAAAGTACGCTGCAAAGATACGATTAATATTCCTAACTGCCAAACTTTTAGAGGAATATTTCAAGAAAAGAGAGAAGCACGAAAAAGCCCCGACTGTATCACTACAGCCGAGGCCTAACCTTATTTATATTATAATCAGATTATTTTCATGTTCTATTTCTTAGCCTTGAATGCCCACCAGGTTGCTTCACCCCAGCCAGCTGTGCCAGGAGCTGCATAAATCAGCTTCAAGTGATTAGCATCCAACTGCATAATTTCAAAATCGGTAGGTTTCTCGCCACCACCATTAATCTTGAATGGGAAGAGGATAGAACCAGCATCTGTATGGAGATTACCCAATGCCCACTTAGTCTGAGAGCCATCAACAGAAGCTATGGTACGCTCACCCATACCCCAATTCTGAATCTCATACTTGCCTTGGCGAATCTGCTTGCCTGAGCCATCGAAAGATGTAACAGTCGCTGTTTTCCAATCGAATGTCATATAAGCGTTAGGATCTTCCTCACCAGTAGCGACACCCGTATCAGAATGTTGCAACTGACCTGTCAAATCTGCAGGAGGACATCCCCACCAGATACCATTGCCATCATTGCAGAAAGAGGCACCATCGCCAGGAGCATAACCTAAATTACCCCAAGCACCCTTATCTGCGCGCCAATCAGTATCCCAAGTCCAAGCCTTTGTATCAAAGCCATTCAAAGCAGACTCCGCATCAGAGCCACTCTTGAATGCCCACCATGTGGCTTCACCCCAGGCTGCAGCGCCAGGAGCTGCATAAATCAACTTCAAGTGATTGGCATCCAACTGCATGATTTCAAAATTGGTAGGTTTCTCGCCACCACCATTAATCTTGAATGGGAAGAGGATTGCGCCTTCTGTAGTCTTCAATGTACCATAAGACCAATTTGATTGACTTCCATCAATAGAAGCCTTATCTCTCTGACCAGTCCAACCTTCTACGGAATACTTACCCTTTCGAATTTGGTTTCCACCACCATCATAGGTGATAATATTACCATCATCATAGAATTCCATATAAGCATTAGGATCTTCCTCACCAGTAGCGACACCCGTATCAGAATGTTGCAACTGACCTGTCAAATCTGCAGGAGGACATCCCCACCAGATACCATTGCCATCATTGCAGAAAGAGTCACCATCACCAGGAGCATAACCTAAGTTACCCCAAGCACCACCATCTGAACGGAATTCAGTATCCCATTTCCAGATTTTCTTTCCATAAGCATCACTTGCAAGCAAGCGCATCTCAGGAGTCAACTCTGAAGGAACATATACGTTAGCTGTTTTTTCAGCTGTAACCGTAGAACCATCGAAGTTCAAAGTCTCAATATAAAATTTCTGTTCTGTAGGATGACCGCGCTTAGGAACAATCTTAAACTTACCATTAGCAACTCCAGAAACAAGAATGTTCTTTGTGCCTTCAGCATCTACCTGATAGATAGAAACCACTCTTGAAGGAGAAGTAAAGAAGGTGAAGTAATTACCATCCTGTGCTTCAGTAGTATATTCCTCATCACCATACTGGGTGAAAGAGAAACCATCCTGCAATTGTTGTGAGGTTAGGCTACTGACTGATACGCTCACATCATCCTTAGAAGGATCACAAGCAGTAAGCAAACCAGCTGCCATTACCATGAATAATATTGATTTTTTCATTGTAATTCATTTTTAAGATTCGACATTGTTGATTACCAACCAGTGTACTCTGCATCAGCAGCAGTCCAACCGTCATTCTGCTTAACCGTACCCAAAGCCACCTGAGTTTCAGGCATTTTCTGGAAACCAGCAGTAGCATTATAACGAGCTGCATAACCACCATTATGAGCTGTGTTCTTTCCAGGATTACCACAATAGTAAACATCCTGATTTTCCTGCTTAGCCAAAGCCACCTGAGCAATATGCCAACGACGGATATCATTCCAACGGATACCCTCACAGGCAAACTCCCAACGACGCTCGTTCTGCAAATCCTTCAAAGAGTAAGAAGAATAATAGTTAGCAACACCAGTAGCACGCTCATGTACCTTATTCATACCAGTAACATCTTCCTTCAACTCACTCTGCATCAAAAGCACATCGGCAAAACGAATCAAAACCAAATCGTGAATATTACTCAACTGGAAGTTGTTCTCACCAGATGTATCCCAATTGCCTGGGTACATCAAGGTCTCGAAACATGCAACATAAGCAGGAGTTGAAGTTGTACCATCATCATTCTTGACAACAAAAGAACCATCATTCTTTGCACAGATAGGAGCCCACTTCTTAGAATAGTAATCAGTCTCCTGAACGAAGTCAGCCCATCCACCACGGGTATAATTAGGCATTTCAGCCTTGTCATTAACATCACAGACTGTAGCCTTCAGACGAACATCCTTGTTTTCAGAGTCTGCATTCTTCCAATCCTTCACCAAGTTAGGAGCTACAGGACCAGCACCCCAACCTTGACCGAATGGGAATGTGTTAGAATAATCCTGACCACCACGAACACCAAAATGAAGAGCATAACCATTAGCATAACCAATGGTAGTACTCCAAGAAGCGAACTTATTGAACTTGATAGCGAACATAGTCTCTGGATTTACAGCATTGTCATTCTCTACCCACTTCAGGTTATTGTCCTTTGCATATGGATAATCCTTAGCTACCTTGCTGTTAGAGTAAGCCCAGAGATTGCGGAAATCAGGAACCAGTTCGTATCCAGAATTGTTCACACAATCATCAATAGCCTTCACAACATCCTCCTTTGTTAGAGTTGTACCATTAGGCAATTCTACTGATGTCAAAGGAGAGTAATTGGTACTTACCAAATCAGCGGTCGTTGTACCATTGCAATAGAAGCCAGTATAGAACAACCATACACGTCCCAGCATTGCAGCTACGGTATATTTATCCAAACGGCCATTGTCCTTCTTTACATCAGGCATAGCAGTATAAGCCTCATAGAGATCCTGTAAAATCTGCCCCCAAAGTACCTTGACATCCCCCTGAGAAGAAGAATCAGCATCCGGGTCTGTTACCAAAGGCACATTACCATACATAGAAGCCAACTCATAATAGTAATAGGCGCGAAGAGCCTTGGCCTCACCAATAGCCTGATTCTTGGTGTCTTCAGACATATTGCTGGAAAGCCCCAAATACTTAATTGTATTATTGGCACGAGCAATACCGGCATAACGATCAGCATAGAACTGATTCGTCATATCAGCGTTATAGTTACAAAGCAAATCTTCTGCCTGCATCAACTTATCGTTGGTACCACCGCCACCAAGTTGGTCATCACTTGCTAGAGCAGCATTATATAAGAATGACATCTGCGGATTCGCATTGATCGTATTCAAGTTCTGGTAAACACCAGCTAAGATAGCCTCAGCATCTGCATCAGTCTTAGGGAACTCACTTGTTGACATCTCGCCGACATTCTTTACGTCGTCGATATCGCAAGAGGTCAATCCTAAGGTTGCAAGGGCTACTGCAAATATAAATATCTTTTTCATTGCTATTCATTTAATAAGATTAGAACTTAACATTTACACCAACCATGAAGGTACGTGGTTGAGGATAGTTACCAACATCAACACCAGTAACCCAAGGTTCTGAGCCGTTGAGTGCCATACCATTTTCAGGATCCATACCCTTGTAATCTGTGATTGTGAAAAGGTTCTGAGCTGCAAAATAGAGACGAAGCTGCTGGAATGGACAATTCTTCCAGATGTTCTTGAAGTCGTAACCGACTGTCAGGTTCTGCAAACGGAAGTAACCAGCATCCTCAATATAAATGTCAGAAATAGACTGCCAGTTCACACCACGGTTCATGGCTGCCAACTGTGGATACTTATAAGATGTACCTTCGCCATTCCAATAACTATATACCTCTGTAGTATAGTTCTCATACTCACCATCAGTAAACTTACGGTAAGAGCGAGCCACCTGCTGACCCAATGCAGCATAACCAGTAACGTTGATATCGAAGCCCTTATATGAAGCACCCAAAGTGATACCCATTGTTACATCTGGGTTAGGATTACCCAAGTCGGTCTTATCAGCATCATTGACAATACCGTCACCATTTGTGTCTACAAAGCGCAAATCACCAACCTTCAAACCAGAACCCTGATGAGAGTTTGCAGGATCCTGATCCTTCAATGTGCTGATATATTCCTTCAGTTCCTGCTCATTCTGGATAGGACCAGCTGTCTTGTAACCCCAGAAGTAGCCGATAGGATGTCCTTCCTCGAAACGAGCCATATAACCAGTACCCTGAGCAAGCAAATCAGAACCACCAGAGTTGTACTTCTGTGAGCTATTTACCTTGGTTACTTCATTCTTATTGTATGCAATATTGTAACCCACATTATATTTGAAGTCCTTTCCTATCTTGTCGTTCCAAGTCAAGGCAACCTCAACACCGGTATTGCGAACGGTACCGGCATTCTTCATCTGAGTGCTGAAACCAGTAGTAGGAGAAACAGGAACATTCAACAGAAGGTCCTTGGTAGTCTTGCGATACCAGTCAAAAGTCAAACCTAAGCGGCTATTCAAGAAACGGGCATCGAAACCAAGGTCAAGCTGTTCAGATGTTTCCCATGTAAGTTCATCGTTAGCCAAACGGGTAAGAGCAGCACCACGAACTGGATCATCCTTTGTATTGCCGAAAGAATAATTGCTATACTCGTTATAAGCAAACGCAGCCTCATACTGGAATGCAGAAATATTCTTGTTACCATTCTGACCCCAACCAGCACGAATCTTCAAGAAGTCGAACCACTTAGCCAAAGGCTCCATAAACTTTTCGTTGGAAACAACCCAACCACCAGAGAATGAAGGGAAATATCCCCAACGCTTACCTGGAGCAAACATTGAAGAACCATCAGCACGCATAATAGCTGTGAACATATACTTCTCATCGTAATTGTAGTTCAAACGACCGAAGTAAGACATACCACGTGAATCGGTATATGGCAAACCTGTAACTGTAGCAGCCTTGTTGTTCTTCATCAATGTCATGTATGCATGAGACAAATCGCCGAAGATAGAGCTGGAAGCTGTAGCATTCAGGCTATAGCCAAAATCAGGACGGCTCTCACCATACTCTGTACCCAAGAGGATATCGAAGTCATGCTTCTTGTTGATATCAAACTTGTAATTCAAGGTATTGGTTGTACCCCAACCCCAACCGAGGCCTACATTATTGGTAGCCTGGTCTGATGTACGCTGATCTCCCTGGTCATTCAACTTGTACACAGGAAGATAGCAACGCCAAGAATTTGAGTTATGACTATAGTTAATCTGTCCACGATAGGTCAATCCCTTGATAGGCTGAATCTCGATATAACCAACAACGTTCAATCCAAAGTTCATGCTCTTGTTGTTTGCACTCTGGCTATAAGTAAGAGCAGCAATAGGGTTACTTGCATAAGAAGTATAATTGAACATACCTGTGCTCTTCAAGTCATTGTAACCGAAGAAACCACCCTCCTTGTTATAGATAGGAATCAATGGATTAGCACGCAACATGTTAGAGATGGCATTGCTATACTGATTACCTATCTGGATACCTTGATTCTGCTTGTGGCTATAATATACATTTTCACCTACCTTAATAACGTCAAGTCCCTTACTGTTGCGATAAACTACATGCTCTGAATTGATACGGAAAGTGAAACGGCGATAATCAGACTTAGCATACTGACCACCAAAAACACCGTCCTGATACTGATAACCGGCACCAATAGAGAACTTACTACGTTCACTACCACCAGTTACATTCAAAGAATGACTAGTAGTAACCGCATTCTTATTGCGGATAGCCTCTATCCAATCTGTTCCGGAATTAGAACCATCAAGATATGACTGATACAAGTCCTCGTATCCCTTAAAATACTGAGACCAATCGCGTGGCTGTTCACCACTATTGTAACGAGCCAAATCCATTACCTGCATATACTGCTTGGCAGTCAACATCTGTGGCAAACGATATACGTTTGACCATCCTACATTACCATCATAAGAAACCTGTATTTTACCCTGCTTACCCTGCTTAGTAGTTACCAAGATAACACCATTGGCAGCAGCAGAACCGTAGATGGCACAAGATGCAGCATCCTTCAATACGTCAATAGATTCAATATCAGCAGGATTCAAGTTGTTGATATCACCACCAGAAACGCCATCAATTACATAAAGAGGAGCGGTATTTCCATTGGTACCTGCACCACGGATCATAACCTTAAAGCCATCACCTGGCTGACCTGATGATGCCTGAATATTTACACCAGGAGTCTGGCTCTGCAAAGCACCCAGCGCCTGAGTAGTATTAAGCTTAGAGATATCATCACCCTTTACCTGTACAGTTGCACCGGTAACGAGCTTCTTCTTCTGCACACCATAACCTACGACAACAACTTCATCGAGAGTCTTGTCGTCTGTCTTCATTGTGATTTTGAAACTAGACTGGTTACCAACAGCGATTTCCTGCTTCTGATAACCAATATAGGTAACTACAATAGTAGCGCCCGGCTTCACATTCAATGTAAAGTTACCATCCAAGTCGGTAACTGTACCATTGTTAGGATTGCCCTTTTCTACTACACTTGCACCGATGATAGGACCTTCTGCGTCACTTACATTACCGGTAACTTTCTTAGCTTGCTGTACAGCATTTACAGTCTGATTAGGAGATGTTGCCAAAGCTTCAGTTGTGTAACTCAAGCCTAAGGATGCCAACGCTCCAACAAGCAGCACTGATTTTCTTAAGTTTAGATTCATATCTTATTGTACTTTCTAGGTTTAATAGAATTAAATCTTTGTGATTGACTAGTAAATAGCCACTCTCTATGCTTCCTTACAACTACCAGCTGCAGGGAAACGATTTTTAACTTTCAAGTTGAATTCATGTTCATAGGTCAAAATATTTTAATTTGTTAGTTTTGTTATTTTAGCTCTTTGTTTGTGACACATTGTAAGTAGATATCATTCAGTGGTAACAGTTGCAATAGTATCACGGCTGCAAAAGTACAACTCTTTTTTGAAAAAAGCTGATACTATTTTGCTTAATTTATGTATTTTTCGTTACTAAGGTTATTTTTTTTAAGAAATAACGATAAACACGAAAGGTTTGTTAACCTTCAGTGTTTATCGTACACTTAACATTTTAGCAGTTTTTGTGGTACATTTTCGCATAAAGAGCAAAAAAGTATCACCCTATTTGATTCTTCTCGTTACTTTGTAGCAAGAAAATTGCGAACCGGGTTGGCATACATCGTTAAAATCTTCTCTTTCAAGAAGGCTTCATCCTTGTTTGGAAGCTGAATCTTTGCTAACTGTCCTGCGATATATTTCTCGAATCGTGCCTTGTCTTCTGCAGAATATTCCGCTACATGTGCCTCGGTATTCTCCAAAAGATCAAGTGCCACATAATTGCCTGGATAGAGGCGATAGTTGCTATGAACCTCATGGTCGATATGCGAAGCGATGGTAGTGAAGAGTTCCTGCTTCGGCATCTCCGGGTCGAGGGAATCAAGATATTCGTCTAGGCATGGGGCTGCATGATAATGTACATGTCCCTTATAACCGAAGATACCGGTCTGCATGCTAACGAGATCATCCATAGGTCCCTTCTTCCAGCCTTCCACATCACGCTTGAGCTGATACTCCTGAGCTTTGAGAAAATCGCAAGGATCATACTCATAGCTGATAGACAGCGGAACGAGATGAAGCTGCTTCAGGCGGTCGATAACGCTGCCTTCTCCGCCCATCGCCATCATCTGCAGGATGCTCTTCTGTGTGCGGTCGTCGCTATCCTTGGCTCTACCCTCTCGCTGGGCAATCCAGATATTCTCGTTCTTCTCCTTGATGGCGAAGTGCATATAGTCGGAAAGACGCTTGCTCGACATCAGCATCTGGCGCATGCTCAAGGCACGTTCCACGATAAAAGCCTTGTTGACACGTACCAGGTCCTTGACCCAAGGAAGAGACAGGAGATTATCTCCGATGGCTATCTCGCAGGTGGTCTTGAAGCCATTGTCGATAAGCATTACATCGAGGATGGCTGAATCGAGCACGATGTCGCGGTGGTTGCTGATGAAGGAATAGTTGCGGGTATTATCGATGGCAGCGCAATCCATCTCACAACCCGTTGCTGCCTTCTTCAGGATGCCATGAACAAAATCGTAGGCGAAAGCCAACTGGAAGTCGAGATTGGTCTTGCAGGCCTTCAACTTCTGGGCAATCATCTCGAAAGGAACTTGTGGATAGAGATAAGCAAGTACTTGCTTGAACTGATCGTTTGAAAGCAAACGGTCGAACACCTCAGGAAGGTCTTCCGGTTCCCAAGGTCGAATGGTATCAAATTCTTGAGGGATCTTCATAACTTTATGGTTTTATGGGAAGTTAGAGAAGTAAAGAGAAGTTATCACACCCTATGGTCGTTTGGGAAGTTAAGGGACAAATGCTTTTTTCCAAACCAATAGGTTTCACAACTATTGTCCCTTAACTTCTATAAATTCCCTTAACTTCTATAAATTCCCCAATTATTAGAACTGATTCTCCACAATGTCGCTGAGCACATCCTTGATGTCAAGGCCTGCAGCGCGGACCTGCTGAGGAATGAAACTGGTAACGGTCATTCCTGGAGTGGTATTGATCTCCAGCATATTCACCTTGTCCTTACCGTCCTTATCCTTAGAGATGATGTAGTCGATACGGATGATACCGTTGGCATGGAGGATATCGTAGATGCGGGATGTGGTCTTTGCCACCTCTTCTGCAGTCTCAGGAGAGAGACGGGCTGGAGTGATTTCCTGTACCTGACCGTTATACTTAGCATCGTAATCGAAGAACTCGTTGCTGGTTACCACCTCGGTAGCTGGCAAGACAACGGTCTTCTCTGCTGTCTTGTAAATACCCTGGGAAATCTCGGTACCATCGAGGAAGCCTTCAATCATTACCTCGTTGCTCTCCATGAATGCCACACGGAGGGCTGGAGCCAACTGGTCGGCATTCTTCACCTTGCTCACACCGAAGCTACTGCCGTCAGCAGCTGGTTTTACGAAGCAAGGCATACCGATGCGCTCGGCAATCTCGTCCTCATCATACTGTTCACCACGACGGAGCAAGATACTGTCAGCCACGTTCACGCCAAAACCACGCAGGTAGTTGTTGAGCACATACTTGTCGAAGGTCATTGCCTCTACCAGCACACCACTTGTAGAGTATGGCAGGTGGATAAGGTCGAAGTATCCCTGCATCACACCATTCTCACCAGGCTGTCCGTGGATGGTAATATAAGCATAATCGAAGTATACATGCTTGCCATCCTTTACGAAAGAAAAGTCGTTCTTATCGATTTCGGCAGTCTCGCCATTATCGAAAGCCACGTGCCAGTCGGTACCCTTTACATCGACCAGGTAAATATTGTATCGCTCTTTGTCGAAGAATGAGTACAACCCCTGACCTGAGCGCAATGAAACGTCGTGCTCAGAAGAATCACCACCGCATACGATGGCTATCGTTCTCTTGCTATTTTCCATAATTACTAAATATTTTTGAATGTATCTTTTGTGGTGCCAGCGATGAAGCCGCGCCACTTTTCTATTAATTGTCTAAAATCTTCCGGCCACTCACTGTCAAAGTCCATCTGCGCCTTTGTTGTAGGATGAACAAAACCGAGGGTCTTGGCATGGAGTGCCTGACGTGGACAGAGTTTGAAGCAATTCTGGATGAATGCCTTGTAACCGCTACTGCGCTGACCTCTCAGAATCTCAGCACCTCCATAAGTCTCGTCCATAAAGAGTGGATGACCTATCTGCTTCATGTGGGCACGGATCTGATGGGTACGACCCGTTTCCAGGATGCACTGCACCAAGGTGGTATAGCCGAAACGCTCCAACACCATATAATGAGTAACCGCACTCTTGCCGATACCGCTATCCGGGTCGAAGACCTTCATGCGGAGACGGTTCTTCGGGTCACGTCCGATATTACCCTCGATGCGTCCCTCATCTTCTACGATGTTTCCCCATACCAGGGCGTTGTAGCTGCGATGGGTAGTCTTGTTGAAGAACTGCTTGCCCAATGCCGTCTTGGCAGTAGGTGTCTTGGCAACAACGAGCAATCCGCTGGTATCCTTGTCAATGCGATGCACCAATCCCACTTCCGGGTCGTTGGCATCAAACTCCGGCATATCTCTCAGATGCCAGGCTACTGCCTGAATCAAGGTACCATGGAAGTTGCCGGCTCCCGGATGAACCACCATTCCTGCCTCTTTGTTCACCACCATCAACTGGTCGTCTTCATATACCACATTGATGTCGATTTTCTCCGGCTTGATACTGGTCTCATGACGGGGACGGTCGAGCATCAGCGTAACGATGTCGTTCGGACGCACCTTGTAATTACTCTTCACCGGTTTGCCGTTTACATGGATAAAACCAGCATCGGCAGCCTGCTGAATGCGGTTGCGGCTCTGGTAAGCCATCTTGTCAGCCAGATACTTGTCGATGCGGACAGGATCCTGATTGGCGTCCACCTGCACCTTCCAGTGCTCATAGAGATCATCGCCTCCTTCGCCAGCCGGCACAGCTCCACCTTCCTCCATCTGGAGTTCGCCATCCAGTTCATCGATATCTCCCGCATCATCAAAACCGAAGTCTTCCTCTACAGGAGCATATACCTTATTATATATATAATTCAGAATTTCCACTCTTAATTATCAATTATTCATTATTAATTATTCATTCTCACTACTCCTACTCCACAACCTCATTCTGCTGCTGTTCGTGTGTCGGTTCAACAGGTTCAGTACCAGGAACCACCTCGAAATTATCCGTCTCGGTTTCTCCGGTACCCTCCCCTTCAATGACATCCTTTTCACTATGCGAGATAGGATCAACGATATCAAAAGAATCGGAAGCATCGCGTCGGCCGTTACCCACCTGGATAATCAAGGTATCATCAATAGACACCTTGTCGCCAGCCACCACATGCCTTCCTTTCACGAGGATACCGTATACCCAATCCTCTTCACCCGGAATATATTCAGGCGAGCCCAGCTTGAATCCCATAGCCGTCAGCTTTGCCATTGCCTCACGCAGGGAGCAGTTGTCGATGATATCAGGAACGGTGATGCGTGGAGAATGATCGGAATTGATGGTCACATAGATGACATGCCCCGACTTTACCAATTCTCCGAATATAGGCGTCTGCTCCAGGATGCAGTCAGCAGGCAGGGAACGTATATATCCCGTATCCGTAACCACAATCTGCAATCCGGCATCATCCAGGATGCGGGTAGCATCCTCAATTTTCTTGTATCTGATATCAGGTACCCTGATGGCTTCACCGTGATGGGTATAGATATCGATGCCAAACTTGACACCGACACAGAGCAAAACAAAGACCAGGAACATGGCTATGAGATTGCCCCAAAGATACTTACTCTTAAACTTATTTATAAACTCAGATAAAGTCATTCTTACTTTTTTGGTGCAAAGATAGGAATAATCGAAGACAATACAAAATAAAACACAAAGTTTTTGCGCATCACAAGTGCATAAAAAAACAAAAAGCAGCAAAGAATCTCTCTTTGCTGCTTTTAATGTCATCGTCGTCCGACGAATTTTCCTACAGGAAATTACTTTCCGTGGTGCTCGTCAGATACAGTTAACTTCTTACGGCCATGAGCACGGCGAGAAGCCAATACGCGACGACCATTCTTTGTTGCCATACGCTCGCGGAAACCATGCTTGTTCACGCGACGACGATTGTGAGGCTGAAATGTTCTTTTCATTTTTCTTATTTATTTTTTAATTAATATTCTTCACAAAAGAGCAAAATACGCCCTTTTTGGGCTGCAAAATTACGCATATTTTCTGAAATAACCAAGAAAACTACCAAATTTAGCTTAAATATTTATGTTTTTTTCGATTTTCCCTTTGTTTTTTCATGTTTTTGCCGTAACTTTGCACCCGATTTTGAGATTATTATAATAACATTCAAGATAAACAAGAAATGATTAATTCACAGGAAATTAAGATTGGTACTTGCATCCGCATGGATGGCAAAGTATGGGTTTGCATCGACTTTCAGCACAGAAAGCCAGGTAAAGGTAACACCGTAATGAACACTAAATTGAAGAATGTTGCCGATGGTCGTGTATTGGAGCGTACATTCCAGGTAGGTTTCAAGTTGGAGGATGTTCGCGTTGAGCGCCGTCCTTACCAGTACCTCTACGAGGATGCTACTGGCTGTATCTTCATGAACCAGGAGACTTTCGAGCAGGTGCCTATCGCTAAGGAGAACGTTACTGGCGGTCAGTACATGAAGGAGGGTGACGTTGTTGAGGTTGTTACTGATACAACTGATGGTACTATCCTCTTGGCAGAAATGCCTGTAAAGACAACTTTGAAGATTACTCATTCTGAGCCAGGTGTAAAGGGTAACACTGCTACCAACGCTACCAAGCCAGCTACTCTCGAGACTGGTGCTGAGGTTCGTGTTCCTTTGTTCGTTAACGAGGGCGAGACTATCCAGGTTGACACTCGTGACGGTAGCTACCTCGGTCGTGTAAGCGAGTAATCTGTTTCTGATTCAAAAGATTACGCTCTCATCGAGCAAACTTAACCCTTAATAGTAAGAAGAATGAAATATTCCATCATAGTACCTGTTTTCAATCGTCCGGACGAAGTGGACGAACTCTTGGAAAGTCTAACCCGTCAAACGGAGAAGGACTTCGAGGTAGTCATCGTAGAGGATGGCTCACAGACTCCTTGCGAGGATGTGTGCAACCGGTACGAAAACCTGATGGATATACATTATTACTATAAGGAGAACTCTGGTCCGGGCCAGAGTCGCAACTATGGTGCCGAGCGTGCCAAGGGCGAGTATCTCCTGATACTCGACAGCGACGTGGTCTTGCCAGAGGGTTATCTGAAGGCTGTAAGTGATGAGTTGAGCCGCGAACCTGCCGATGCTTTCGGCGGTCCCGACAAGGCGCACTCATCATTTACAGATACTCAGAAAGCCATTTCTTATTCCATGACTTCTTTCTTTACCACCGGTGGTATCCGTGGCGGAAAGAAGAAGATGGATAAGTTCTACCCTCGTTCATTCAACATGGGCATCCGCAGGGATGTTTATCTCAAGTTGAATGGCTTTTCTAACATGCGTTTTGGTGAGGACATCGATTTCTCTATCCGTATCTTCAAGGCAGGCTGCCGTTGCCGTCTGTTCCCAGAAGCATGGGTATGGCATAAGCGCCGCACCGACTTCCGCAAATTCTGGCGACAGGTTTACAACAGCGGTATCGCCCGCATCAACCTTTACAAGAAGTATCCAGAGAGTCTCAAGCTCGTACATCTCCTGCCGATGGTCTTCACCGTGGGCGTGATAGGTACTCTCCTGCTGCTCTTCTTCGGATTTCTGCCGTATACGTTGGGCACCGTCCACGTATTCCCTACCCTGGGCAATGCACTGGCTGCATTGGGCTGCATCGGTCTGCTGGGCATCATTCTCTATATCATTGCGCTGTTCATTGACAGCAGCAGGGAGAATCACAGCGTAAAGATTGGCTTGTTGAGCATCCGTGCCGCCTTCACCCAACTGATGGGTTACGGTTGCGGATTCCTTTCAGCCTGGTGGAAGAGATGCCTGCTCGGACAGAGCGAATTCAGCGCATACAACAAGACTTTCTATAAATAGATTACACTATGAGTGAGAAGCTTTCTATTTCGCAATGGGCAGAGGAAGACAAACCTCGTGAAAAACTGGAGCGACTAGGAGCATCAGCACTATCCAATGCCGAACTGCTAGCCATATTAATAGGTTCCGGCTCAAGAGACGAGAGTGCAGTAGATCTGATGAAACACATCATGAAAGACTGCGACAACAATCTCAATACTCTCGGCAAGATGACCATCAAGGAACTCACCCACTACAAAGGAATGGGACCCGCCAAGGCTATCACCATCCTTGCAGCCTGTGAGCTAGGGAAGCGTCGTGCCCTTGACAAAATAGGAAGTCGCCCGGATTTGGGTTCTTCCCTTGCCATCTACAACTACATGCTTCCCAAGATGCAGGATCTTGATACCGAAGAAGCATGGGTATTGATGATGAACCAGAACTTTAAACTCATCAAAGCAACCTGTATCTCTCATGGCGGCATCACCGAAACTGCCGTAGACATCCGATTGCTCATCAAGGAAGCCGTACTCAACAATGCCACCATCATCGCCTTCTGTCACAATCATCCTAGTCACAGTCCATTACCCAGCAAGGCTGACGACCAGCTCACCCTACAGATAAAGAAGGCGTGCGAAATCATGCGTCTCTTCTTTATGGACCATGTCATCATCACCGATGGCGCCTTTTATTCCTATCACGACAAAGGAAAGTTGTAAAAGCCAAAGTTCCATATTCATCATAAATTCAAGAATTTTTCATGTCTTTGTGCGCAAACAAGAAAAATAAATCACCATTTGTTTTGCATTGTCTATAATTATTGTTACCTTTGCAGAAAACAATATAAAATTATGACACAAGAAGAAAAGACAAAGATAGAAGAAAGAATCGTTGATGTTCTCAAAACCGTTTACGACCCAGAGATTCCCGTAAACATCTGGGACCTCGGTATGATTTACAAGATTGACGTAAAGGACGATGCCACTGTAGAGCTGGACATGACCTTTACAGCCCCATCCTGCCCTGCTGCCGACTTTATCCTGGAGGATGTACGCAGCAAGGTAGATAGCGTGGAAGGCGTGAAATCAGCCAATGTAAACCTCGTTTTCGAACCAGCTTGGGACCAGAGCATGATGAGCGAAGAAGCCCGCGTAGAACTCGGCTTTGAATAAAGACAAAGCCGTTGAATTCTTCACTCTTCATCCTTCACTCTTCACTTAAAAAGAACCGCTTATGAAAAATGTATATTTCCTCTCAGATGCGCATCTTGGCTCATTAGCCATTCCGCATGCCCGCATGCAGGAGCGCCGTCTCGTCCGCTTCCTTGACAGTATCAAGAACAAGGCCGCTGCCATCTATCTGCTGGGCGACATGTTTGATTTCTGGAACGAATACAAGAATGTAGTTCCAAAAGGATACACCCGTTTCCTGGGAAAAATCTCAGAGTTGACCGATATGGGAGTGGAAGTACATTTCTTCACCGGTAACCACGACTTATGGACTTATGGCTATCTGGAAGAAGAGTGCGGCATGATTGTGCACTATAAGCCACAGACCGTTGAGATTTACGACAAGGTATTTTTCCTTGCCCATGGCGACGGATTGGGCGACCCAGACAAGAAGTTCAAGCTTCTAAAGGCAATGTTCCACAACCACACCTGCCAGCGCCTTCTGAATGCCATCCATCCTCGCTGGGGACTGGCGCTGGGATTGAACTGGGCGAAGCACAGCCGACTGAAGCGTGCCGATGGCAAGGAAGAGCCTTATATGGGCGAAAAGAAGGAATTTCTGGTACGCTTTGCCAAACAGTATATGCAAAGCCATAAGGATGTAGATTACTTCATGTTCGGTCATCGCCACATCGAACTGGACCTGATGCTGAGCAAGAAGACCCGCCTGATGATTCTGGGTGACTGGATATGGCAGTTCACCTATGCCGTGTTTGATGGCGAACACATGTTTATGGAAGAATATGTGGAAGGCGAAAGCCAACCGTAAAAGCAAAAAACAAGAACAAAAAAAAACGATAATAATAAAGGGCAGCCCAAACAGGTTGCCCTTTATTATTGGCAAGTACTCTTATTACTTATTCTTAACGCTGGATTCTTCCTCCCGAAGAAGTCATGTTCGAGATGATTTCCTCTTCACTTACCAGGTTCTGATCGCCCGGAATCGTATTCTTGATGGCACTAGCCGACAGCGAGAAATCCAGGCAATACTGGTTCTTGTCGCCCCACTTCTGATGTGCGTGAATATAGGCAGCAACGAAGGCATCGCCTACACCCATCGGATCAACAATCGGCTCTATATCATATATTCTTGTTGTATAGAGCTGATCTTCCACAGCATCATAGAGCAGACCACTCAGTGTATGATGACTGCTGGCAATCTGATTTCTTACTGCCATCACCATCTTCTTGCACTTAGGGAAGAGATGGTGCATCTTGCGGAAATACTCCTGATAAGCCTCCTTGTCAATCTCATAGTCTGCATCCAAAGCCTCAAAAGGAATATGAGGCACACCACTGGCTATTTCCCACTCGTTCTGGTCACCGAAGATGATGTCGCTATACTGCATCATCTGGAATAGCACATCATGAGGCTCCAGACCATATCCCCAGAGATTCTTGCGATAGTTGATGTCGCAGGCAATGGTCAGGCCATCGGCTACAGCCAGCTTGATGGCATCCATCGTAGATTCCATTGCATCACGACTGATAGCACAGGTGATGCCCGAACAATGAAACACGGCAGCATCCGCCAACACCTGATTCCATTTCACCATACCCCGCTTCAAGGTATAGAAAGAAGAATTCTTGCGGTCATAGACCACACGAGAATTGCGCATCGCCACAGCTTCCTCGAAATAATAAGTTCCGAGACGGTCGCCACCATGCACCACATGAGAAACATTCAGACCATACTCCCTGAGGTGCATCAATGCTGCCTCACCCATCTCACCGTATGGCACACGGGTAACATACTCGACATTATCACCCAAATAAGCCAAAGAAATAGCTGCATTTGCCTCACTGCCACCATAGTTGCCAAACATACGATGCCCCTGGAATAAACGTTGATAACCGGGCTTAGAAATTCTAAGCAATATTTCTCCGAAAGTTACAATCTTTGTTTTCATCATTCTCAAAAATCTCAAAAAATTAAAAAGGTGAAGACCTATCACATTTGTTTTAGTCTTCACCTTATTATATTATATCTTTGTGCTGGATTACTTCTTAGCAACCAACTCCATTGTATCGCGAGCGATAACGATCTCCTCGTCGGTAGGAACTACTACAACCTTCACCTTACTGTCGTCAGTAGAGATGATAGCTTCCTCACCACGAACCTTGTCATTCACTTCCTTGTTGATCTTGATGCCAAGATACTCCAGGTTCTTGCAAGCTTCCTCGCGGAGGTCGGTCTGGTTCTCACCAACACCAGCAGTAAATACGATTGCGTCAACGCCACCCATAGCTGCTGTGTAAGCACCAATGTACTTCTTGATGCGATACTCGTACATACGGAGAGCCAGCTGAGCCTTCTCGTTACCCTCGTTGGCAGCGTTCTCGATGTCGCGCATATCAGAAGAAATACCTGTAATACCGAGCACACCACTCTTCTTGTTCAGGAAGTCAGCCATCTCCTGTGGCTTCATGTTCAACTTCTCCATCAAGTAGGTAACGGCAGAAGCATCGATGTCACCACAACGTGAACCCATCATCAAACCAGCCAATGGAGTCAAGCCCATTGAGGTATCCAATACCTTACCGTTCAATACTGCAGCTACAGAGCCACCGTTACCGATGTGGCAAGTGATGACCTTGGAGTTGTTCTGGTCGAGACCGAGAATCTCGCAAACACGCTTAGAAACATAGCGGTGAGATGTTCCGTGGAAGCCATAACGGCGTACGTGATACTTCTCGTACAACTCGTAAGGAATAGCATAGAGGTAAGCGTAATCTGGCATTGTGCTGTGGAACGCGTTGTCGAATACGCAAACCTGAGGAGTGCCAGGCATCAAAGAGTCAACGGCACGGATACCCTTCAGGTGACCTGCGTTGTGAACAGGAGCGAGGTCGCAAAGTTCCTCGATACCATCCTCTACGCTCTTGTCAACGATAACACTCTCGTTGAACTTGTCACCACCCTGTACGACACGGTGTCCTACAGCATCGATTTCTTTCAAATCCTTGATAGCGCCGATTTCCGGGTCGAGCAAGCACTTGAACACGAAGTTCACACCTTCCTTGTGGTCAGGCATGTCGTGCATGATCTGCTTCTTCTCGCCGTTAGGCAATTTCACCTTGATGAAAGCATTATCAAGACCGATACGCTCTACACCACCCTGTGCCAATACAGACTCATCGTCCATATTATATAACTTGTACTTGATAGATGAACTACCGCAGTTCAGAACCAATATTTTCATAATGTTACTTTTTGTAATGTTATTGATTGAATAAAGTTAGTCTCAATTACGCCTTCTTAGCATCCTGTGCCTGGCAAGCTGTGATGGCTACCATGTAGTAGATGTCATCAACAGAGCAACCACGAGAGAGGTCGTTTACAGGACGGGCAATACCCTGGAGGATAGGACCGATAGCGATGGCACCACCCAAACGCTGAACGAGCTTGTAGCCGATGTTACCAACCTCAAGGTTAGGAACTACCAAAACGTTAGCCTTACCAGCTACGTCAGAACCTGGAGCCTTCTTGGCAGCAACCTCAGGAACGAGGGCTGCATCTGCCTGAAGTTCACCATCGAGATGAAGCTCTGGGAACTTCTCCTTAGCAATAGCTACGGCATCCTTTACCTTGTCAATAATATAAACGCTCTTGCCAGTCTCCTTGTTGATAGCATCCTTAGCGCTACCCTTTGTAGAGAAGCTCAACATGGCTACAATAGGCTCTGCGACACCTGCTACAGAGTGAGCAGTCTGAGCTGTTGTGTAAGCAATCTGAGCAAGCTGATCAGCTGTAGGGTTTGGAGTTACAGCAACGTCACCCATTACCACTACGCCATCCTGACCATACTGCTTCTGGTCTGAGATGAGCAACATAGCACCACTTACGCAAGTGATACCTGGAGTACACTTGATAATCTGAAGAGCTGGACGAAGTGTGTCGCCAGTTGTGCTCAAAGCACCAGAAATCTGACCGTCTGCACCCTCAGTCTTGATAATCATACAACCGAGGTAGAGGTTGTTCTTTGTAACGAGTTCACGAGCCTGTTCTACGGTCATGCCCTTCTTCTTGCGAAGTTCTGCGAGCTTCTCTGCATACTCCTCAGTCTTAGGGTTGTTTTGTGGATCAACGATAGTAGCCTTGTCGATGTTGTTAAGACCCCACTGTGCAGCGAGATTCTTAATGTTGGCAGGGTTACCGATGAGGATGATGTCTGCGAGATCATCAGCCAAAACTTTATCGGCTGCTTTCAATGTACGCTCCTCTTCTGCTTCAGGGAGCACGATGCGCTGCTTGTCAGCTTTAGCGCGAGCTACGATTTGCTGTAATAAATCCATTTTACTTTATTGTTTTATATATTTTTGTTGTCTCCAAAGTAAGTTTGTCAAAGTGTAAAGCCTCTTCGCATAGATTTTAGCTTTTTGCCACATCGACTTTGCAAAAGTACATATTTATTTTGAAATAATACCTACTAAAATGTGTAAAAAAAGCTAAAATGGTAGATAATAATCATCGTAAAGGTTTACGTTCCAAGAAAAGTGAAGAACGAAGAGTGAAAAAGGAAGAATTTAAGAGTGAAAAGAGAAGAACGAAAGCACATGAATTCTTCACTCTTCGTTCTTCACTCTTCACTTAACTTATAGCATTTCCTGGGTGAGGATGCTTTCCAGTTCCTCTGCCGAGAGTCGGAGTTTGAACTCTCCCTTGATGGCAACGCTGATTCGTCCCGTCTCTTCCGAAACGATGACGGCGATGGCATCACTGCTCTGCGAGATACCCAAGGCTGCACGGTGACGGAGTCCCAGTTCCTTCGGGATATCGAGATTATGGCTCACCGGTAAGATACAGCCGGCAGCCATGATTCGCTTGTTGCTTACCACCATGGCACCATCATGCAGAGGCGAGTTCTTGAAGAAGATGTTCTCTATCAGACGCTGATTGATTTTTGCATCTATCTCTTCGCCCGTATCCATGATATCTTTCAAAGGTACACCCCGTTCGATGACGATGAGCGCCCCCACGTATTTCTTCGCCATACTCATGCACGCCATTACGATAGGGATGATAGTCGCCTTGTTAGCCTCCTTCTGGCTCTCCTTGCTGGAGTGGAAGAAGCGAACCAGCCGGCGCATACCTTTCTGCGAACCTATCTCATAAAGGAATCTACGGATATCCTCCTGAAAAATGACGATGAGAGCGATGACTCCCACGCTCACCAGTTTATCCAGGATAGAACCCAGCAGGCGCATTTCCAATATCTGACTCACAAAGAGCCAGATAAGAACGAAGAGCATGATGCCCACGAAGATGTTGAGTGAGCGGGATTCCTTCATCAGGCGATAGACGTAGAATAGCAGAGAGGCTACCAACAGGATATCGATGACGTCTTTAATTCCAAATTCTATCATGTGCGTCCCTCCTTCATTGCTTCTACAATCTTGATTGCCTCAGCTGCTTCCTTCACATCGTGAACTCTGAGGATGCTGGCGCCCTTCATCAGGGCGATGGTGTCGAGAACGGAAGTTCCATTGAGCGATGTCGTAGCATCTCCACCCAGCAGTTTGTATATCATACTCTTGCGGGAGATGCCTACCAGAACCGGAAGTTCCATCACGTTCAACTTCTCCATCTCGTTATAGATCTGATAATTCTGGATGAGATTCTTGCCAAAGCCGAAGCCTGGGTCGAGGATGATGTCCTTGGCTCCCAGGTCGCGCAACTGCTGCACCTCTCTGGCAAAGCCCTTCATCATCGTTTCGAGCGTAGGCTGCACCGACATTAATATATAAGGTACCTTCAGTTCGCCCACCACCCGGAACATTTCAGGATATTCCTCCTGTCTCTGCTCCAGCGGCACATTGGCGATGCCTGTGATTCCACCCTCTGATACATCGTTGATGATGTCAGCTCCCCACTCCTCGATACACTTGCGTGCCAAGGTTGGGCGATAGGTATCTACGGAGACGGCAGCATCCGGTTGCTCCCTGCGAACGATGTCGAGAGCGAACTTCAGTCGTCTTCCCTCCTCCTCTTCCGATACTTCATCAGCACCGGGACGCGTGGAGAAAGCGCCCACATCAATGATGCTTCCACCTTCTTCTATAATCTGATTAGCTCTCTGAGCTATCTCCATTTCTGTCTGCTTTCTACTTCCTGAGTAGAAACTGTCGGGCGTAACGTTCAGGATGCCCATCACCTGAGGGGTACTCAAATTCATCAAGCGCCCCTTAATATTGATCGTATATTCCATCGGATTATAACTCTTTAAGCCATTTTTCGCCTGGTTTGGTGTAAGTCCAGGCGATAAAACTTAGGCCAAAAATTGAGCAAACTAAAAAGAACAATGCCAAATAGCTCATAATACTACAATTCTTTAAGCCACTTTTTCCCTGGCTTTGTGTAAGTCCAGGCAAGAAAGCATCCACTTATGATTGTTCCAACCACAAAGAAAAACAATAGTCCATTGTAAACTTCCATAACTTAATATTTTACAAATCTTTCAACCATTTCTCGCCTGGTTTTGTATATAACCAAGCTAAAAAACTTCCACCGACGATACAGCAAATCAGAAAAAATAATGCTAAATAACTCATATAATCAATATTTTAAAATTTTATTAGCTATACCTGCAAAAACAGCTGTAGCCAAAACACCAAAAATTAACACAGAGACATCACCGACCGTAGCTTCACCTTTCAGCAACGGCAAGAAACCTCCAACCCCAGTTCCCGTAAATATCAACTGGGATAGATTATAGAAATAGCCTGCCAGCTTTTCCTTCCTTACTTTCGTTTTATCTTTTTCATCTCTACTACCCATAAAGAGCCTCACTTTCTAAAGATTCATCGAATATTTCTGCAAAAATAGAAAGAATATTCGAGATTACCATCATTTTTTGGGAAAATTGTTTGTTATGTCCATAATTTAGATTACTTTTGCACCCAAAATAACAGTTATAGACTATGGATATTTCAGAACTCTATCAGATTTACCAAGCGCACCCAGTGATTACCACTGACAGCCGCGACTGCCCAGAGGGCAGCATCTTCCTGGCATTGAAGGGCGCATCGTTTGATGGCAACAAGTTTGCCGACATGGCATTGGAGAAAGGCTGTGCCTATGTGATTGTAGATGAAAAAGAGTATGCCAAGGAGGGCGACGAGCGCTACATCCTCGTAGAGGACTGCCTCACCACCTTCAAGGAACTAGCCCGTGAACATCGCCGCCACTTCGATATTCCTGTAGTAGGAATCACCGGAACCAACGGCAAGACTACTACCAAGGAACTCGTCTCTGCCGTTCTCGGCGAGAAGTTCAACGTAATGTTCACCCAGGGTAACTTCAATAATGATGTAGGCGTACCAAAGACGCTCTTCCGTCTCTCACCAGAGAATGAGATTGCCGTTGTAGAGATGGGTGCTTCCCATCCTGATGACATCCGAAAGCTCGTGGAATACGTGGAACCTACCTGCGGTATGATTACCAATGTGGGCCGTGCCCATCTGCAGGGATTCGGAAGCTTCGAAGGCGTGAAGAAGACCAAGGGAGAGCTCTATGATTACCTCGCAGCCAACGATGCCCTCGTCTTCATTAATGCAGATAACGAGCATCTGATGCAGATGGCTGAGCAGCGCAACATCAACCGCCTCATCACCTACGGCAAGGACGAAAACTGCGATGTATGGGGAGAAGTCATCTCCTGCGCTCCATTCCTGAAGTTCCGCTGGCGCACCGAGAGTTTCGACTGGCATGAGGTTCAGACTCATCTCATCGGCTCCTACAATATCGACAACATGCTTGCCGCCATCACCATCGGTCTTCATTTCGACGTGAAGCCTCAGCAGATAGATCATGCTCTGGAGAACTACATCCCAAGCAACAACCGTTCACAGCTGGAAGAGACGGCGCACAATAAGCTGGTGGTAGATGCCTACAATGCCAACCCATCAAGTATGGCTGCCGCCATCGAGAACTTCCGCGTGATGGATGTACCTCACAAGATGGCGATTCTCGGACAGATGGGCGAACTCGGCGAAGTGAGCCACGAGGAGCACCAGAAGGTAGTAGACCAGTTGCAGGCAGCCGGTCTGGAGAATGTATGGCTGGTAGGCGATGAGTTCAAGGATATTCCATGCAGCTACCGCAAGTTCCAGAATGTAGAGGAAGTGAAGGAAGCGCTCAAGGCGAACCAGCCTCACGACCATTACATCCTCATCAAGGGCAGTAACAGCGTGAAGCTCTTCCAGCTTCCGGAGTTGTTATAAGACATTTGAATGCACCCTGAAAAATTGATTTCAAGGATATAAAGAAGAACAAAAAAGTATCTTAGGATACTTGCTCATGTATCTTAAGATACTTGGCAATGTATCCTAAGATACTTTGCTATGTAGCTTCATGTGCCCATGAAGCCTATTCCATCGGTCAACGAAGTAAGTTCCAATATAGGATGAAGCCTACTTGCTGCACATCCCCAGAAAATACTTATGAATTTCAAGACTTTTGTTCAATTCCGGATGGAAGGCAGTAACCAGCTGGTTACCCTGGCGGGCAGCCACAATCTTGCCATCTACCTCCGCCAGAACCTCAGCATCTCCCCACACCTCTTTAATATAAGGAGCACGGATGAAAGTCATTGGGATGTTGCCCTCGATGCCCTTCATCGGAGCCTCGATGTAGAAACTGCCCAACTGGCGACCGTAGGCATTTCTCAAAGCCGTGATGTCCATCGAAGCTATGCGCTGACTAGGCTCGCCCTCAATCTTCTTGGCAAGAAGAATCAAACCGGCACAGGTTCCATAAACAGGCAAGCCGACAGCAATCGCCTCCTTCACAGGCTCCATCAATCCCAGTTCATTCAAGAGCTTCGCCTGGGTGGTACTCTCACCGCCCGGAATAATCAAGCCATCCTTAGGCTGATCCCAATCCTTTAACTGGCGAACCTCAAAACTATCCACGCCCAGCTGAGCCAACTTCTGTCTGTGCTCAGCAAAAGCGCCTTGTAAAGCTAAAACTGCTATTCTCATTACTTACCTCTTTCAGCCATGAGCAAAGCAATCTCCTGCTCATTGATACCTACCATTGCCTCGCCGAGGTCCTCGCTCAACTCAGCCAGCATCTTAGGGTCGTTGTAGTTGGTAACAGCCTTCACGATAGCCTGTGCACGCTTAGCAGGATTGCCGCTCTTGAAGATACCAGAACCTACAAATACACCCTCAGCACCGAGCTGCATCATCAGGGCAGCATCAGCTGGAGTAGCCACACCACCAGCAGCGAAGTTAACCACTGGCAACTTGCCGTTCTCGTGAACATACTTCACCAGGTCGTAAGGAGCCTGCAACTGCTTGGCTGCCTCGTAAAGTTCATCCTCGCTCATAGAAACCAGGCGACGGATTTCGCTCTGCATCATACGCATGTGGGTAACAGCCTGAACCACATCACCTGTTCCTGGCTCACCCTTGGTACGGATCATGGTAGCACCCTCAGCGATACGGCGGAGCGCCTCGCCCAGGTTCTTGGCACCACAAACGAACGGTACGTCAAACTGAGTCTTGTCGATGTGATAAACGTTATCTGCTGGAGAGAGCACCTCGCTCTCGTCAATATAGTCGATTTCGATAGCCTGAAGAATCTGAGCCTCAGCGAAGTGACCGATGCGGCACTTAGCCATTACAGGGATAGAAACAGCCTCCTGAATACCCTTAATCATCTTAGGGTCGCTCATACGAGAAACACCACCTGCTGCACGGATGTCAGCCGGAATACGTTCCAAAGCCATTACTGCGCATGCACCTGCTGCCTCTGCGATTCTTGCCTGTTCTGGAGTTGTTACGTCCATGATCACACCACCCTTGAGCATCTGAGCCAAGTTGCGGTTCAATTCTTGTCTATTTTCTGCCATAATTCTTTTAATTTTATCTATTTACGGCTGCAAAGGAAACACTTTTCGGAGAAACAGCAGAAAAAAGTTCCAAATTCTGCAAACATTGAGTCATTTTGTATAAAGGATGATTCGCAAAAGTATAAGCTATATTCCGAAATATACAAAGCTCTACACAGATGGTGCTGCTAAGATAAACCGACAGGAATGTGGGATGAAACACTAGTCCATCAGATTTCTCTCAAAAAACTTGCGGCATTCAATAAATTGTTGTAACTTTGCCCCAAATAAACTTTGAAGCGTATGGATTACAAGAGATTACCTTACGGCATAGCCGACTTTACCTGGATTCAGAATCAGAACAGATTTCTGACAGACAAGACGATGTTTATACCCAAGATGGAGGAAGCAGGAGACTTTCTCTATCTCATCCGCCCACGCCGTTTTGGCAAAAGCGTATTCCTTACCATGATTCAGGCATACTACGACATCGAGAAGAAAGACTCGTTTCATACCACATTCAAAGATACCTGGATAGAAAAACAACCCACAGAAAAACAAGGTAAATATCAGGTACTGTTCTTCGACTTCTCTAAGGCAGCTGCCGGAAAAGACGGACTGGAGAAGAACTTTAATGCCTATTGCGAAACTGTGCTGAATGGTTTTGCAGAAAAATACGCCAAGTATTATCAGCCTTCTTTCTTAGGAGAGTTTAAGGCAGCTAAGGATGCAGCACAGAAATTGAACTTGATAAACGTCTGGGCGAATGCCAAAAGCATACAACTCTATCTCATCATCGACGAGTACGACAACTTCACCAACAATGTCTTGAGCAATGAGGGCGAAGCCGTATATCATGCCTTAACCCATGCCCAGGGTTTCTATCGTGATTTCTTCAAGTTATTCAAGGGAATGTTCCATCGTATCCTGATGATGGGTGTAAGTCCTGTAACAGTGAACGACCTCAATAGCGGCTATAACATCGGAACCAACCTATCCATGGACCCGATGTTCAATATGATGCTGGGATTCAGCGAGAACGAGGTGCGAGAGATGATAGAATATTACAGAGAAGTAGGTCTTATCAAGGTTCCCACCGACCAGCTGATTACAGACATGAAGCCTTGGTATGACAACTATTGTTTCGCAAAGGACAGTTTGGAGACAGACCCAAAGATGTTCAATTCGGATATGGTAATCTATTATCTCCGCAACTATATCCGTTTCGGAAAGGCTCCGGAAGAGATGATTGATCCGAACACCATGACCGACTATGCCAAGATGAAGAAGATTATCTTCTTAGACAAATTGCAGGGCGACCGCAAGAGCGTGCTGAAGGAAATCATCAACCAAGGATACATTTGGGCAGAACTGCGAGAGAGCTTTCCTGCGGAAGCCCTGATAGACCCGGGGCTCTTCCCTAGCCTGCTTTATTATTACGGTATGCTGACCATTATCGGCAAGCGTGGCAGAAGAGTGAAGCTAGGAATCCCTAACGAGAATGTACGCCGCCAATACTATGACTATGTATTGGATGAGTACGATTCCGTTTCAAAGATCAACAACAACCATCTTGCCGACCAATACGATGTGATGGCACTGGATGGCGACATCAAACCTGCCATCGAGTATATCGCCGAAGGTTATAAGAATTGCACCAGCCTCCACTCCAGCATCCAGGCTGAGCGCAACCTGCAGGGTTTCATCGCAGCCTATCTCAACCATAGCGGCTACTATTATATTATCCAAGAGATGGAACTGAATGGTGGCTATTGCGACTTGACAATGATTCCTGACCTTACCCGTTTCCCAGAGGTAGCGCATACTTATCTCTTGGAATTGAAATACCTGAAGTCGGGCGATACTGACGAAGAAGGCATGAAGGCTTTAGAAGAAGCAAAGGCGCAATTAGACCAATATGCGCGAGACGCAAGATTGCCACAGATGATGAGCGGCAAGCCAATACACAAGATTGCTATTATATATAAAGGTAACGAGTTATGGAAGGTAGAGGAATGCTAAAGCCGGCCTTAGCAACTAGTTTCCCAATTCCAACTGATTCTTCACAAGATTATAATATGCCCCTCGCTTGGCGGTTAAAGATTCATGGTTGCCAACCTCAACCACCTTTCCCTGGTCAAGGACTACGATTTGGTCGGAACAGCTTTTAATGCAATGTTTGACAAGCTTGCCTCATGTTTAAATGCGAACAAATCTCGTTATAGTTTTATTAAGCCAAATAGACCTAGTACATCAATAAGTAAAGTTGTATTCAAAAATATTACAACAGAACATAATTTGTATCAAAATGGTCAAAAAGGGATGAAAGTCGTTGTATCATTTGATATAGAAGGCTATAAAAAACAAAAATGTGAAGTAAATGCCTACTTCTTTTACGAAGATGGGAAAGCATTGAAGGATATCAACCACTCCTATCGTGCTGCGGATGGACAAGTTAGTGCAGGAACTTACATCACACCAGGGTGGGATACTACAACTTATACTAATTTAGAGATATTTATCCCATATCGAGAACTTCATTTGAGCTACGGAAAAAGTAACTTAAAAACATATGTGGAAATTTTTACTCCGCAAAAAAAAAATCCATAGGCAAAAGTAAATACACTACTTTTTGGTGGAAAAGTAATTAGCAAAATGAAGCTATACAAAAAAGTCAACCGTACAGGTGGAAATATTTTTCAATAATAGAACTAAACACGGTCTAAAATACAAAGTCTGCAGAAAAACACAATACAACTGATTATCAGGTACATTTATTCTATTTATAATAAAATGGGGGGGTGTAATTTAAACTGTGTCAAGGCTTGTTCTTAACTTTCATTCCCACTCCCTGCTGGGGGCATGCCCCCAGCAGGGAAGCCTTTTCGGCTGCAAAGTTACATAATTT
>NZ_JBQKLN010000014.1:0-91030 GCF_052116205.1 Prevotella sp. Sow4_E9_plate
AGATGAGAACTCCATTGAGGGTCGTCAGAGACGATGACGTTGATAGGATGCAGGTGTAAAGACAGCGATGTCAAAGCCGAGCATTACTAATTGCCCGAACACTTTCTTTAGAAAGTTCATAGTTTCAGCAGTTGACTCTCGATTGAATCGAGAGGGACGGTGGTTCTTTACTGTCAAATACAGTTTGCTTGTGTGCAAATACGTCATACCCCATTATCAGGTGGTTATTGCGGTGAGGTCCCACCTCTTCCCATTCCGAACAGAGAAGTTAAGCTCACTTGCGCCGATGGTACTGCAATACAATGCGGGAGAGTAGGTAGCCGCCTTCTTTCAATTTCAGAAGCCTCGATTACGAAAGTAGTCGGGGCTTTTTTGTTTTCATGCTGATTTTGTTTTCTCACGCTGATTGCTATTTTATGTTGATTGTTTTTTTCTCACGCAGATTTGGATTTCCCTTCGGCCGCCGATTTTCAATTCGCAGATGACGCAGATTATTTCAGCTGCTTTATCCTTTTACCTTTTTACTCTTTTACTTTTCGACCCTTTCCCCTTTTCCCTTTTAATCTTTTACCCTTTTACTCTTTTACTCTTTTACCTTTTTCCTGCTTGATGTATGTCAAGACGTTTTGTTATAAAGTGTTTAAAACTTCAAAAAAGCGCTGATAATCAATAGATTACTTGCATATTTCGATTTTTTTTAGTACCTTTGCAAACGATAAGAATAAGGATAGCATGTTTATGCGTTTTCGCATAGATTGATATCCGTTAAGGTATCTAACGGAACTGAGGTGAGCAGCCTTTCTTTTTCTCACAAGTTGCCACCGCGAAATCACTGATGTTGTATTTCAGCTTTTCAGGTTCCATAAAACAAAAAATATGAAGAGAATAACAATGGTATTGGTCAGCATCTTGGTGCTGGTTATGAAAGTATGTACAGCGTCGGCTGCTACAAATGGAAATGTATCCTCTACTAATGATTTCGATTGGACTCCAGTGATGGAAGCGATTATCCAGGTAGAGAGTGAGGGTAACCCCAACGCAAAGAGTGGTAATTCTGTTGGTGTTATGCAGATTACCCCAATCTTAGTGGCAGAGTGTAATGACATCTTGAAGAAAAGGAAGAGTAAGAAGCGTTACACATTAGCAGATAGATATAGTATTTCTAAATCTAAGGAGATGTTTCTCCTGATGCAGTCTGTCCACAATCCTCTTAATAGCATTGAGAAGGCGATTCGTGCCTGGAATGGTGGAAATCACTACAGTGTGAAGAGAACCCAGCGCTATTTTGAGAAGGTCATGAAGCTTTTGAAAAAGTAATTGATTTTTGATATGTCCGATCTGTCCCGCTGGGATAGGTCGGATTTTGTTTTCTGTCTCTTTCTGTTTTTTAGATAGACAACCTTTTATTAGCTATTTGTGGTGATATTTATCATTTATCACTACATTTTTCTTGTTAAGTGTTAAAACATTGTTAATTTGACAACTTTTTGCTAGAAATATTTGGCGGTTATCGAAGAATGTTGTACCTTTGCATTCGCAATTCAGAAATGAGTTGATTATATCGCGGCGTGGAGCAGTTGGTAGCTCGCCAGGCTCATAACCTGGAGGTCGCATGTTCGAGTCTTGCCGCCGCAACCATGCAAATCGGGTAGAAAGTTGTACTTCAACATTCTATCCGATTCTTTTTTTTATCCCTATATTTATAATTTAACACTAAATATTTGCATATATCGAATAAAACTACTAATTTTGCACACAGATATTTTTATGTGCAATCATTTTAATTAGGAGGGACTTCAATATGTCAATTTCCAAAACAAGACAAAAGTTAGTAGATGTCGCCCGACAACTGTTTGCAAAGAACGGTATAGCAAATACCACTATGAATGATATTGCTGTAGCTTCTGGTAAGGGTCGCCGTACGCTCTATACGTATTTTAGCAGAAAAGAAGATGTCTATTATGCTGTGATAGAATCAGAATTGGATCGTTTGTCTGAGAGACTCGATGAAGTTGCCTCTTGCAAAATGCGTCCTCAAGATAAAATCATAGAGCTTATTTATACACATCTCAGTATGATTAAGGAAACTGTAGTTCGTAATGGTAATTTGCGAGCTGAGTTTTTCCGTAATATCTGGATGGTAGAGAAGGCTCGCAAGAATTTTGATGAGGATGAAATTGAGATTCTGAGAAAGATTTATTCAGAAGGAAAGGAAGACGGTGAGTTTGACATTGATAATGTTGATCTCGTTGCAGATATTACTCATTATTGTATCAAGGGCTTGGAAGTACCATTCATCTATGGCCGATTGGGACATGGACTGAATGTAGAATCCAGCAGACCTCTTGTTGCCAAGGTAGTATATGGTGCCTTGGGTAAATCTGGATTGAAATTGTAATTTATTGATAATTAATTAAATATAAAAGAAATGGGATTATTAAGTGGTAAGACAGCCCTTGTTACAGGTGCTGCACGCGGCATCGGTAAGGCTGTCGCAATGAAGTTTGCATCTGAGGGTGCTAATATTGCATTCACTGACCTCGTACTCAACGATGATATGGCTGCTGGTTTGGAAGCTACTCGTAAGGAGATTGAGGCTCTTGGCGTGACATGTCGTGCTTACGCAGGTAATGCTGCTGATTTCGAGGAGACAGAGAAGACTGTTAAGCAGATTCATGCAGATTTCGGTTCTATTGACATTCTCGTTAACAACGCTGGTATCACAAAGGACGGTTTGATGCTTCGTATGACAGAGGCTCAGTGGGATGCTGTTTTGAACGTAAACTTGAAGTCTGCTTTCAACTTTATCCACGCTTGCTCTCCAATCATGCTCCGTCAGCGCAGTGGTTCTATCATCAATATGGCTTCTGTAGTGGGTGTTCATGGTAACGCTGGTCAGTGTAACTATGCTGCTTCTAAGGCTGGCATGATTGCTTTGGCTAAGTCTATTGCTCAGGAGTTGGGTCCTAAGGGTGTACGTGCTAATGCTGTTGCTCCTGGTTTCATCGAGACAGCTATGACTGCACAGTTGCCAGAGGAAATCCGTAAGGACTGGATGAAGAAGATTCCTTTGCGCCGTGGTGGTCAGACTGAGGATATCGCTAACGTTTGTCTATTCCTCGCTTCTGATATGTCTAGCTACGTAAGTGGTCAGGTTATCCAGATCGATGGTGGTATGAACATGTAATCTATTGGCATCCGTTTTTTAGCTAAAACATGCAGGTAGTTTACGAAGACAACCATATAATTATCGTCTCTAAGAGAAGTGGTGAAATCGTGCAGGGCGACAAGACCGGCGATGAACCTCTCTCAGAGACGGTAAAACAATATATCAAGGAGAAATACCAGAAGCCGGGAAATGTATTCCTAGGCGTGGTGCATCGACTTGATCGTCCTGTCTCAGGACTCGTAGTGTTTGCCAAGACCTCAAAAGCATTAAGCCGTCTGAACACGATGTTCCGTGATGGCGATGTTCACAAAACCTATTGGGCAATTGTAAAGAACATGCCAAAAGAGACTGAGGCAACCTTGACTCATTGGATTGTAAGAAATGAAAAGCAGAATAAAAGCTATGCTTACGATCATGAGGTAAAGAATTCGAAGAAAGCGATTTTGAAGTATAGGGTGATAGGTCATACTGATCATTACACTCTGTTGGAAGTGAACCTGATGACAGGACGTCATCACCAGATCAGATGTCAGTTGGCTAAGATGGGATGTCCAATCAAGGGCGACTTGAAATATGGTTCCCCCCGCAGCAACGCTGACGGCAGTATCTCGCTTCTTTCGCACAAGGTAGAGTTTGTGCATCCAGTATCTAAGGAAACGATTATAGTGGAAGCTCCTCTGCCTGATGATAATCTATGGAGAGCGATAGCTCCATAACTATTAAATATCCATGCTTATGAAGAAGTATGCGAAATGGGTAAGTGTCTTAATCCTTACTCCATTCTTGCTTATATTGTTGCTAACCGTTTTGCTTTACTTGCCACCTGTACAGAATTGGGCGGTAAAGCAAGTAGCTTCTTATGCTTCAGAATCGACGGGCATGGATATTTCTGTTGAGCATGTACAACTCGTTTTCCCTCTCAAATTGGGAGTGGAAGGCGTGAAGGTACTGCAACCTGTCGATTCGCTGAAGAACAGCAGAAATCTTACTCTGAGAAATAAAAAGGATACTGTTGCCGACATCCAGAAGATGGTGGTAGATGTGCAGTTGCTTCCACTCTTCAGCAATCAGGTGATGGTGGATGAACTGAATTTCACCAGGATGAAGGTGAATACTACCAATTTCATTCATGAAGCCCGCATCAAGGGAGATGTGGGCAAGTTGCAATTGGTGGCACATGGCATCGATTTGGGAAAAGAGCGTGTGAATGTAAATGATGCGCTTATAAAGGATGCCAGGTTGTCCGTGGAATTGAGTGATACTGTTCCACCTGATACGACTCCAAGTACTAATTTCTGGAAAATCAATATCCAGAAGCTAAAACTAAAGAATACCGATTTTACCCTTCACATGCCTGGAGATACACTTCAGGTGAATGCTTATTTGGGTGATGCGTTGGCTCGCACCACCTATCTCGACCTGTATAAAGGTTTGTATCAGATACAGCATCTGGATTGGAAGAACGGAAGGGTGAACTACGATCAGAATTTCGAGCGCCCGGTTCCGGGTATGGATTTCAATCATCTTGCCTTTTCTGACATGGCTGTTAAGGCTGATTCTTTCTATTTCTGCGATTCCAGGATTGATGTGAAGATTCAGGAAGCGAAGTTGAAGGAGAAAAGCGGACTGAAAATCAACCAGCTCTATGGCAGATTCGTAATGGATTCTGTGAAGATGCAGTTGCCTGATCTCTATCTTCGTACCCCTGTTTCTAATTTGCAGGCTTCGGTAGATTTCGATATGAATGCTTTTGCCGAGAAAAATCCGGGCAAGATCATGGCTCGTGTCAACGGAGCCTTGGGACGTTCTGATCTTTTCCTCTTGATCGGTGATGCTTTGCCTAAGCAGATGAAGAACAGATGGCCTTACTATCCGATGAAGTTAGAAGGCTCATTCAAGGGAAATATGCAGCGTGCTTCCTTCTCGGGAGTCAAGTTGAGTCTGCCTACGGTTTTCCAGTTGAGTACTGATGGAACCATTGCCAATCTGATGGATATGGACCATCTGAAGGCGAATGTCGATTTGCAGGCCCGTACCTATAACCTCGGTATGGTGACGGCGATGCTTGATCCTTCCTTGACTCAGGAAATCCGTATTCCTAGTGGTATCAGCATCAATGGTAATGTAAAGGTTGATGGTACGAAATATGCAACCAGGCTGGCTCTTACCGAGGGTAAGGGAAGCATGAAGGTGGATGCTACTGTTGATGCCAGGACCCGCAAGGACGGTAGCCTGGACATGAACAGTCTGGCTTATCAGGCTAAGTTGCAGGCTTCAAACATCCAAGCCAGACATTTCTTGCCTCATCAGAATCTCTACACTTTTACCGGAGCTGTAGAGGCAAAGGGTGTGGGCACGGATTTCCTGTCACCACGTACCCGACTGATGGCGAAAGTCAAAGTGAATCAGGTGCATTATGACAAGTATCATCTGCATGATGTCTTGGCTGATGCGCAGGTTGCTAATGGTAAGATACATGCCACGCTGGATAGTAAGAACGATTTGCTGAACGGTGTCATAGCCGTGAGTGCCTTGGCAAGTACCAAGAAGTTGCAGGCTACTTTGGTGGCTGATGTGCGCCATGCAGACATGTATCAGTTACAGGTAACCCAAAAGCCTGTGGGTGTTTCACTTTGTGGACAGATAGATATTCATTCTGATTTAAAGGATAACCATAAGGTATGGGCCTCTATGGACGATATTACCGTAAGAGCAGGAGATAATGTCTATCGTCCGGTAGGAGTGAATCTGGATGTGCTGACCACCAGGGATACTACCCATGCCATTGCTTCCTGTGGTGATTTCCGCCTGAACATGGATGCGCATGGTGGATATCAGATGCTCTTCGATAGAGTGGTGGGATTGCAGAAGGAATTGTTGAAGCAGTTTAAGAACCGTCGCATCGATCAGGTGCAGATACGTAACAGCTTCCCGCTCGGACATATTTATCTTTCTACCGGCAGGGATAATTTCATCTCGCGCTTCATCAAATACATGGGATATGACTTCAAGTCGGTAGAAATGGATTTGAATGCTTCGCCTTTGGCTGGACTTGAAGGTTATATGAATATCGATTCCCTGGTAGCAAGTGGCATACAGCTGGATACCATCCGTGCCTTGGTCCATACGCAGGGAGATACTATCCGTTATTCGGCACGTGTTCAGAACAATAAGCACAATCCGCAGTATGTGTTCCGTGCTTTGGTAGATGGCGAGGTTCAGGAGCATGGTTCCAATGTCAAGGCACGTATCTATGATGCAGCCAATAAGTTGGGCGTAGATGTCGGACTGGCTGCCATGTTGCAGCCTAATGGTGTGAAACTTTCCTTGATTGATACGCATCCGATATTGGGTTATAAGGAATTTGTAGCCAATGATTCCAACTATGTGATGTTGAGTGATGACGGACGTGTATCTGCCGATCTGGTGCTGAAGGCAGCAGCGGGCAATATGGGTATGCGTGTCTATTCCAACGATGAGAACGAGGATGCCCTGCAGGATATCACCGTCAGCATGAGCAGGTTCAATCTGGACAAGGTGCTGAGTGTGATTCCATATATGCCGGATATTACGGGTATCATGGACGGTGACTTCCACGTAATCCAGACTAAGGAGGAACTCTCCGTATCTTCTAATCTGAAGATTGATAATATGACCTACGAGAAATGTCCGATGGGCAATGTGGGTTCAGAGTTTACCTATATGCCAAAGAGTGACGGTTCTCACTATGTAGATGCCATCCTTACCTATGAGGGTGATGAGGTGGCAACTGTTACGGGTACATACAAGTCGGAAGGTGCCGGCGATCTGGATGCAGAGGTAGGACTGGAGAAACTCCCGCTTCACTTCATCAATGGTTTCGTACCCGACCAGCTTCTTGGTTTGAAGGGATATGGCGAAGGTGCCTTGAAGATGAAGGGTGCCTTGAGCAATCTTGATATCGATGGTGAGGTATATCTCGATTCTGCTTATCTGGTAAGTGTGCCATACGGTATTTCCATGCGATTTGCCAACGATCCGGTGCGCATTACAGACAGTAAGCTGCTCTTCGAGAACTTCATGATGTATGCCAATAATGAGAGTCCGCTCAATATCCAGGGTGCTCTCGACTTTACTGATGTTGAGAATATGAAGCTCAATATCCGTATGAGGGCGCAGGACTTCCTGCTGATAGATGCTCAGGAGAATGCACGTTCTGAAGCTTTCGGTAAGGCTTATGTCAATTTCCTCGGAAGTATGCAGGGCTCCTTGTCTAATCTGAAGATGATGGGTAAGCTGGATGTATTGGGTAAGACCGATATGACCTATATTCTGCGTGAGTCGGAGTTGACCACCGATAATCAGCTGGATGAGCTCGTGAAGTTTACCAACTTTAAGAGCGGTAAGGAAGTTGTGGTCCAGAAACCGGCACTGGATGGTTTTGATATGTTGCTGAGCATGTCTATCGACGAGTCAGCACGTATCTTGTGTGCCTTGAATGCAGATAAGACCAATTATGTGGATCTGATGGGAGGAGGCAATTTGCAGATGCGGTACAACACGGCTGACGGTATCAGATTGACGGGTCGATATACCTTGAATGATGGTGAGATGAAGTACTCTCTGCCTATCATTCCATTGAAGACCTTCAATATTCAGGACGGAAGTTATATCCAGTTCACGGGTGATCCGTTTAATCCAACCTTGAGTATCACGGCAACTGAGAATATCAAGACTACCGTCAACGAGGGTGAGGGTAGTGGACGTTCGGTAGATTTCGTATGCGGAGTAAAACTGAGCCAGACCTTGGAGAAACCGGGCATCCAGTTCATCATCTCTGCTTCGAACGACCAGACCGTTCAGGACGAGTTGAGTTCGATGAGTGTTGAGGAGCGAGGCAAGATAGCCATCACGATGCTGGCTTCGGGAATGTATCTGGCAAATGGTTCTACCAGTTCGTTCTCTATGAATAGTGCCTTGACTTCCTTCCTTAATTCGGAAATCAATAACATTGCCGGTACAGCCATGAGAAGTATCGGACTTGATGTCGGTATGTCTGTTGATAACCAGACCAATGCTGCAGGAGCAACCCATACAGATTATAACTTTAAGTTTGCCAAGCGATTCTTTAACAATCGCTTGAGTTTCTCGGTGGGCGGACAGGTATCAACAGGTGCCGAATTGGAGAATGCCAATAATAATGAGACATTCTTTAATAATGTGGAAGTACAGTATCGACTCAACGAAGGAGCCAGTATGTATGTAAGAGCCTTTTACAATGCCAATACCTACGATTGGCTGGACGGTCAGATTGGTGAATATGGCGGTGGTTTCACCTGGCGCAGAAAGCTTTCCAAGTTTACGGATATCTTCCGCTTGAAGACTGATAAGCAGCAGCCCCAAGGTCCTTCGCCTGCATCGGTAATCAGGAAAGACTCTCTGGCATCTCCTGGAACAGGGAAAGATAAGATAAACAAGGCAAAGACATCGCAGATGTTCGACCCTTTGAAGACCAAGTAAAATAAGTTAGTGATATGAGAAAGAAGAATCGACTTCACCTTATTATATATATAGCAGTATCGGTGATGCTGACCAGCTTTTTGTTTACAGGGTGCTCCTCAACGAGTGCCCTGAAGGAAGGCGAGCAGCTTTTTGCAGGATTGAAGCCTATAGAATATACCAATTATGAGGCGAATCCGTATGCTGATTCGGTGAAGGAGGAGATGGAGTATGCACTGGCTTCAGCGCCTACGGGTGCTTTCATGGGAAGCAGCTATTATCGTACACCATTTCCTCTCCGCTTATGGGTATGGAATGCCTTTTCCCAATCGGATGATGCACTCTCGCGATGGATTACCAAGGTATTTGGCTCGAAGCCTAAATTGATGGCTAATGTGAATCCGCAGTTGAGAGCACAGGTGGCAGAACATCAGCTCGATAAGTTGGGCTATTTTAATGGCAAGGTAGATTATGAGGTGCTTACCCAGAGTAATCCGAAAGAAGCCAAGGTGGCTTATAAGGTGGATATGGGTCATCTGTGGAGATTGGATTCCATCGCTTATCTCAATTTCCCTGAGCATGGCAGGCAACTTATCGACTCCACCATGTCGGAGGCTATCATCAAGAAGGGACGACCTTTCAAGGTTTCGTCCTTGGAACAGGAGCGCCAGCGACTCACCCGACTTTTCCGTAACCATGGCTATTACTTCTATCAGAACGGTTATGCATCTTATCTTGCTGATACGGTAAATACGCCAGGAAAGGTGAATCTCCGTCTGGCGATGGTCGACAGTATCGAGCCTGAGGCAACACGCCAATGGTATATCGGCAATATCAACATCAACTTCAAGAAGCAGTTTATGGAGGAGATGACCGATTCTTTCGTGCGCCGCTACCTGAAGTTCCGCTATGCAGGTAAGAAGATGCCGATTCGTGCCGGCGTGGTGCTCAGAGAATTGAAACTCCGTCCTCGCAAACTCTATATGGTGGATGATGAGACGAGGGCAAAGGCGGGATTGCAGTCAATGGGACTCTTCAGTTATACCAATGTGCAGTATGTTCCCCGTACTACCCAGGTGATAGACAGTTTGGGAAATATTCAGTACCGTGACACCCTGGATGCCAACATCGACCTGGTGTTTGACAAACCGTACGACTTCTATATAGAGGCGAATGCCAAGGGTAAGACGACGGGAAGAGTAGGTCCGGAACTGGTTGTGGGTTTAACCAAGCGCAATGCTTTCCGTGGAGGCGAGAAACTCGATATCAACTTCCATGGTTCGCATGAATGGCAAACCATCAACGGGCAGGGAGGTAGTTCCAGCAAGATCAATTCGTATGAATTCGGTTCGGATGTCTCACTTTCCTTCCCAAGTATCATAACCCCTTGGAATGCTTTCCGTACGATGGCGCAGAACGAGCGCAGATTCAGAAATGGTCATATGCCCCGTCGTTACTATGGTACGCCAACCACCACGGTGAAGGCGTCTATGAACATATTGAACCGTGCCGGTTATTTCCGTCGCCATGTGGCAGGAGGAGAGCTGACTTACGATTGGGCTACCTCTTATCAGCATCGCCATTCGTTCAGTCCGCTGATTCTTTCGTATGAGTATATGAATTATACTTCACCGAAGTTTGACAGTATCATGAATAATAATGTATATGTGGCAACTTCGATGGCTGACCGCTTCATTCCGAAGATGAGTTATACTTATACCTATCGCAGTGCCCAGAAGTATCGCAGTCCTATAGTCTGGTCTACTACCGTGAGCGAAGCTGGTAATGTCCTGTCGCTGGGCTATCTCCTGGCGGGTAAGAAATGGAGCGAGGATGGCAAGACGATGTTCAAGAATGAGTACTCTCAGTTTTTTAAGATGGAGACGGATTTCGTGAAGTATTGGACGTTGAATCCTACTTCTACCCTTGTTGTTCATCTCAATGCAGGTGTCATCTGGAGTTACGGCAACTCAAGTCAGGCTCCATATACCGAGATGTTCTATGTGGGAGGAGCCAACAGCATCAGAGCCTTCAATGTGCGAGGTATCGGTCCGGGAAAGCAGGATTATAGTGACCTGAGTAATAAATATGCCAATATCCTGCGTACGGGTGATATCAAGTTCCAGGCAAATCTGGAGTATCGTCCCCGCATTTGGGGCGACCTTTACGGTGCTCTGTTCCTGGATGCTGGAAATGTATGGATGAAGGATGCTGATCTCTCAGAGAATGAAGCCTTCAAGTTCGGAGAGTTCTATAAGCAGATGGCTGTAGGCACCGGTGTGGGTATCCGTTACGATATGGGCATGTTCGTGGTTCGTGTAGATTGGGGAATCGGCTTGCATCTGCCATACGATACCGGCAAGAGCGGCTTCTATAACATCCCTAGCTTCAAGAAAAATCAGAGCCTGCATTTGGCAGTGGGTTATCCTTTTTAGTGAATTGAGAGAACAAATTGCCCGGAGTTAAGGGTAGAAAATGAGAAATGTTGATGTAAATCAAAAAAAGTGATAGAAAAATGCCGCTACGTGCATATTTTTTTGTACTTTTGCATCGGTATTCTTTTAGTATCAACTATTTAAAATATATACAATATGAAACCTACATTATTGCTTTTGGCTGCTGGTATGGGTAGCCGTTACGGTGGTTTGAAACAGCTCGATGGTCTGGGTCCTAATGGTGAGACTATTATGGACTACAGTATCTACGATGCTATTCAGGCTGGTTTTGGAAAGATCGTTTTCGTTATCCGTAAGGATTTCGAAGATCAGTTCCGTGAGAAAATCCTCTCTAAGTATGAGGGCCACATTCCTGCAGAGCTCTGCTTCCAGGCATTGGACGACCTCCCAGAGGGATTCAGCGTACCAGAAGGTCGCGAGAAGCCATGGGGTACTAATCATGCTGTATTGATGGCTAAGGATATCATCAAGGAACCTTTCTGCGTAATCAACTGCGATGACTTCTACAATCGCGATTGCTTCATGGTAATGGGTAAGTTCCTCTCTGAACTTCCAGAGGGTAGCCAGAACCGTTATGCTATGGTTGGTTTCCGTGTAGGCAACACCTTGAGCGACAATGGTACTGTAGCTCGTGGTATCTGCTCTAAGGATGATAAGGAAAACCTGACCACTTGCGTTGAGCGCACTGAAATTATGCGCATCGATGGTAAGGTATCTTACAAGGACGAGGAAGGCAAGTGGGTTGCTGTCGAGGACAACACACCTGTTTCCATGAATGTCTGGGGCTTCACACCTGATTACTTCGAGCACAGTGAGGCTTACTTCAAGGAGTTCTTGAGCGATCCTAAGAATATGGAGAACAAGAAGGCTGAGTTCTTCATCCCATTGATGGTCAACAAGCTCATCAACGAGGGTACTTCTACAGTAAAGGTTCTCGATACTACAAGTAAGTGGTTTGGTGTAACTTATGCAGCAGACCGTCAGAGTGTTGTAGATAAGATTCAGAGTCTTATCGATGAAGGTGTATATCCAAACAAACTCTTCTAATTCAGTTAGATGGATATTAATTTAAACATATTATCAGATCAGGAAGCCGCTATTCTCCGAGAGACTATAGCGGCTTCTCGTCGTATTGTTATTTGTGCCCATAAGTCACCTGATGGCGATGCGATTGGCTCATCCTTGGGATGGGCTTATTATTTGCGCTCTCTAGGCAAGGAGCCAATGGTTTGTGTACCGGATATGATACCTGATGCCATTTCCTGGTTGCCTGGTTGTATTGACATAGTAAGATATGATAAGCATCCCGAGAAGGTGCAGCAGGCATTTGATGAGGCAGATCTCGTCTTCTGTGTTGACTTTGGCAGCACAGGACGTCTTGACGAGATGGATCATGTACTTGCTGACTGCAAGGCGCAGCGCATTGTTATAGACCATCATCTGGCTCCTAATCTGGAGGCTAAGCTGATGATTTCCCAGCCACATGCCAGCAGTGCCAGCGAACTGGTGTTCCGATTGGTATGGCAGTTGGGTGGTTTCCCTGAGCTGGATAAGACCTGGGCAACCTGCGTTTACTGCGGTATGATGACGGATACGGGTGGATTTACTTATAATTCCTCTAATCCGGACATCTATTACATCATCTGCCAGCTCCTGACCAAGGGCATCGACAAGGATAAGATCTATCGCAATGTATTCAATAACGCCCGTGTGTCTGCAGTCCGCTTCCGTGGTCATCTGATGAACGAGAAATTGCAGGTCATCGAGTCTCTTCATGCCAGTTATTATACCGTTACCCGTAAGGAATTGAAGGACTATGATTTCATCAAGGGCGATTTGGAAGGATTGGTGAATGTGCCTCTTACCATCAAGGGACATAAACTTTCTATCTCTCTCCGTGAGGATACCGACATCGATAACCGTATTCTGGTAAGTCTCCGTTCGGTAGATGATTTCCCATGCAATAAGATGGCAGAGCAATTCTTCAATGGTGGCGGTCATCTCAATGCATCGGGAGGAAAACTGCTTTGCAGTATCGAGGAAGCTGAGCTTGTAGCCCAGAAAGCCATTATGGCATATGCCGATTTATTGAAGTAAAACTTCGGGTATAAATCCGGCAAATAGTGAAAAAATAAGAAGAAACAACCCCGAAAGAGGCATTTGGATGATAATAAGTGATAAATTATAATAAAATCCTCCTATTCCTCTCGGTGTTGTCTTTTCTTTTTTGTAACTTTGCGCAATAATTTAGATTTTAATACAAAGTAATTCAGACATTAAGTAATAGTAATGAAGAAATTATTGTTTGCAATAATAGCTTTTGCGGCCGTTTTCTCGTTTGCCGCATGTAGTGATAATGAGACTTACGCAGATTTGCGTAACCGTGAACTTGATTCTATCGCTGCCTTCCTGAAGAATGAGAATATCACCGTTATTTCAGAGGATGAGTTTACCAAGCGATTTAAAGAGGGTAAGACTCTTACCGAGCATACCAATGGCAAGAACGAGTATGTCTTGTTCAACAGTAATGGTGTGTATATGCAGGTATTGGAGCAGGGCTGTGGCGATTTTATCAAATCTGGTGAAACTGCAGATGTATTGGTGCGTTTCGATGAATATAACATCAATACCCGTGCCAAGATCTGTAAAGATTCATGGACACTCTCTAATAAGGTAGCTGCTTATTCTTATTATATAGATAAGATGACGGTAACCAATACCACAGGAACTTTCCAGGCCACTTTTGATACCAAGACCAGTTTGATGGCTACAGCTCATGCCAGTCAGTCTTATGGTGTCAGTGGTGTCGTACCTAGTGGATGGCTCGTTCCTTTTACATGGATCAAGGTTGGTCGTCCTCAGACCGATGCAGAGCGTGTTGCCCATGTTCGCTTGTTGATTCCTCATTCATACGGTACAACAACTGCTTCGGGTAGTGTGAATGCATATTTCTATGATTTGCTCATCCAGCGCGGAAGATAATCCGGTTTGTTGAAGAATTTTCCTTAATAATTCATTTTAAAGATATAATTATGACATTAATTAAGTCTATTTCTGGTATCCGCGGTACAATTGGCGGTCCAGCGGGCGATACTTTGAATCCGCTCGATATCGTAAAGTTCACTTCTGCATACGCAACATTCATTCGTCGTAGCGGTGCTTCGAAGAGTAATACCATCGTTGTTGGTCGTGATGCACGAATCTCTGGCGAGATGGTTAAGAATGTAGTTTGTGGTACCTTAATGGGTATGGGCTACGATGTTTTGAACATTGGTCTGGCTACTACTCCTACTACTGAGCTTGCCGTAACCATGAGTGGTGCTGCGGGTGGTATCATCATTACTGCTTCCCACAATCCACGTCAGTGGAATGCCCTCAAGCTCCTGAATGAGAAGGGTGAGTTCCTGACTGCTGCCAATGGTAGCGAGGTGTTGAGTATCGCTGAAAAAGAAGACTTCGAGTATGCTGATGTTGATTCTCTCGGTAAATATACAGAAGATAATACATTCAATAAGCGCCATATCGACTCGGTGCTTGCTTTGAAGCTCGTTGATGTTGAGGCTATCAAGAATGCTCACTTCAAGGTTTGTGTAGATGCTATCAACTCTGTGGGTGGTGTTATTCTCCCTGAGTTGCTCGATGCCCTCGGCGTAGAATATACATTCCTGAATGCTGAGCCTACCGGTGATTTCGCTCACAACCCAGAGCCATTGGAGAAGAATCTCGGTGGCATCATGGATGAGTTGAAGAAGGGTGGATATGATATGGGTATCGTTGTTGACCCGGATGTTGACCGTCTGGCTTTCATCTGCGAGGATGGTAAGATGTTTGGCGAGGAATATACCCTGGTAAGTGTAGCTGATTATGTATTGAGCAAGACTCCAGGTAACACCGTCAGCAACCTTTCATCTACTCGTGCGCTCCGTGATGTAACCGAGAAGCATGGCGGTTCATATTGTGCTTCTGCCGTAGGTGAGGTGAATGTAACCACCAAGATGAAGGATGTTCACGCTGTGATTGGTGGCGAAGGCAATGGTGGAGTTATTTATCCTGAGAGCCACTATGGTCGTGATGCCCTCGTAGGTATCGCTCTCTTCCTGAGCAGTCTGGCTCATAAGGGCTGCAAGGTGAGCGAGCTTCGTGCCAGCTTCCCTAACTACTTCATCGCCAAGAACCGCATCGACCTGACCGCTTCTACCGATGTAGATGCTATCCTCGTCAAGGTGAAGGAGCTGTATGGCAAGGAGAAGGATGTAACTGTTACTGATATCGACGGTGTGAAGCTTGACTTCCCTGACAAGTGGGTTCACCTCCGCAAGAGTAACACTGAACCAATCATCCGCGTATATAGTGAGGCTTCAACCATGGAGCAGGCTGATGAACTTGGTAAGAAGCTCATGCAGGTAGTTTATGATATGCAGTAAGATACTGTATTATATATGAGAACGACTTCTCACAATTATAGGCAGCAATGCTTATAAGTGTGAGAAGTCGTTCTCGTTTATAGTAAAAGTTGTCCGGATATTACTTATTTATTTTCGTAACAGTCAGCTTCTAAAGCCGCACAACAGCTGTTGTGCGCTTGCATAGCACGTGTTGTGCGCTTGTTGCCCAGCTGAAGTGCAGTTATTTTAGCTCCGGTATAATTTGATGGAAAACTTATTCCTCTGCCAGCTCTTTCATCGCATCGTTTAATGTGTTGAAAAGAACGTTGATGTTTTCTTCTTCATTCTTGCATGCCTCCTTGAAGAGGGCAACAGGATCTTCAGGATCGCCCTTCAGCGGAGCCTCATTGAGGAGGATGTTCACATTGTTCAGCAGCATACCGTGCAGGGTAGGCATGTGGAGCTGATGCTGGCTGCCCTCCTTGCTGCCACATTTCAGTCCGGCTGCGTATGCCTTCACGATGATACGCACCAGCAGATGGATAGCCATCGGTTCGTCGGCAAGACTGATGAGAATGCCATGCGTATAATCGCGTACGTGCTCCTCTATGCTTGTAAACTTACCTTGAAGAAGCCAGGTGAAGTTGCGCTTGTATTCAGCTTCCATCGCCTTGTAAAGCTGGTTGGATTTGCAGGCGATGCGCAGATAGTCGAGCATGGTTGGCTCGAAGGTAGGATCCGCTTGCTTCATGCTCTCAAAGTTCTTCTTCATGCGCTCATTAGCCTCTTCTGCGCTCTTGTAGTTGAGTCGTACGAGGGTAGAGAACATGATGTCGAAGAAATACTGGTTCACTTCTCCATAGTGTTCCAGCATCATCTGCTTCACCTCTTTCGGGTCGTTTTTCTTCTGGAAGTCATCTCCTCCGATGGCTGCATCCATGATGCCTCGGGCATAAGCCTCGAAGAAACCTCTTACAAATGAAGCTACAGCTTGATAACTATTGATTCTTTTCATGTCTGTTTATTCAAAAATCTTAAATTCATAACCCTGTTCCATGAGCCATTCGATGGATTGTGGAAGAGCTGTCTTCAGTTTGTCGATGCTCTTCAATGAGTCGTGGAAGGTGATGATGCTGCCGTTGCGGGCATACTTCTTCACGTTGTTTACCACGTCTTCTGCCGTCATCCATTTAGAATAGTCGCGGGTAACCAGGTCCCACATAATTACTTTATAGGTACGATGCAGCCACCAGTATTCACTGGCTCTCATCCATCCATGAGGTGGACGGAAAAGATGGGCATGTATCAACTCATTTGCTTTGTTGGTATTGAGAACGTATGAGATGACACGATGCTTGAAAGCACCGATGTGGTTGAATGTATGGTTGCCCACCTGATGTCCCTCTGCCACAATCTGGTTGTAGAGGTCGTGGTTGCGCAATACATTCTCGCCCACCATAAAGAAGGTTGCCTTGATGTTATATTTTCTCAGGGTTTCCAGAATGAATGGAGTGGATTCTGGAATGGGACCGTCATCGAATGTGAGATATACCGAGTGGTCATTCTTATCCATTCTCCAGATTGCCTTTGGATATAACCATCTAAGCCATTTGGCTGGTTGCTCTATGAACATGGGAAAAATTGATTGTTATGAATAATGAAAAGTTTGATGTAGCCATCGCTACATCAAACTTTCTGTTATTTACTGATTGCCTTCTGGCATTTTGCCGCCTCTGCCGTGGTACAGGGTATAGAGGTTGTTGAGCTGCTTCTGATACTTCTGTTCCAACTGAGGACTTACCATTCCTGCTACATCGCAGATGCTCTGCATAATCATAAGCTGACGGATGCAGTCGTTCTGACTCATGAGGAATCGGTCGTTAGATAATGAGAGGTAATAGTTGAGATACTGTGAAGCGTTCTTCCAAACTGCTTCTACATATTCCTTACCCTTGGCTTTCTGACCGGTCATCAACCAGCCGCGAGCCATATCCAGACCACCACTCATGTAATCGAGTGTTACGTTGTATGCCGGAATCTCTACATCAGCCTTCTTCAAGATGTTGATAGCCTTCTGCTTCTTGCCTTCAGCTATGAGCTGGAGAGCTGTCTGAGCAAGCAGGCGACGGTGAGTATAACACATGCGCATGGTAGTCTCGTCGATATAGAGACCCTTCTGCTTGAGGTTACCGAACTTGAATCGGGTCATGATGTTATGATAGGTCTTCTCTGTATCGAAGTTCTTGGCACCTGGCTTGTTGGTGGTGAACGGAGTGATACGGTTCACAAGTCCCTCCTGTACGAAGTTGTCACCCAGGTTCATATAGTTCTCTTCGCCTACGGTGAGTGCTACGTAGAGAGGACGTGTCCAGTTACACTGTGCCAACATTTCGAGCATCATGAGGTCGTTCTTGTAGAGTGCGCTCTTGCCGGCAAGCGAGATGACCATCTTGTCTGGAATAGAATCTGATGCCATCATCATGCCGCTCTTCTTTACAGCCTCCTTGTCGATAGTGACATAGAGGGTATCGGTTGGGATGAAGTGCATATCAGGGTTCTTGCTGCGTACCCAGTTCTTCAGAATGTTCTTCAGCTCGAAAGGCTCATCGCCGAACTGCTTCTTGGCATTCTCTGGATCTTGCTTGTAGAATTCAAGAATCTGCTTCTTTGTTTCCGGCTCTACCGATACATATTCGTTGGTACCTGAACAGAAGTCGAGACGTGGCCAGGTGATTGGCACAGAAGGTGAGTTGTATGCAGGACGCATCATCTGGTCGATATACCAGTCAGTCTGCAGGTAACTCAGGTTACAAACGCGGGCATCTGTTCCTACGCCTTCTACTTCCTGATTGTACCAGAGTGGGAAGGTATCGTTATCACCATTGGTGAAGATGATAGGGTTGCTCTTCTCCTGGAGTGACATCAGATAGTTCTGACCAAAGTCACGGCAGGTGTAACGGCCTGAACGGTCGTGGTCATCCCAAGTCTGTGAAGCCATCTGGATTGGGACGAGAAGTGTGATGACTGCTACGATAGCAGAAACGGCTGTTCCGCTGAGCTTCATCTTCTGTTTCAGAAGGTCGATGATGGCGAGGACGCCAAGACCACACCAGATAGCGTAGGCATAGAATGAACCGGCATAAGCATAGTCACGCTCACGTGGCTGCATAGGAGTCTGGTTCAAGTAGATGACGATGGCAAGACCTGTCATGAAGAACAGGAAGAATACCACCCAGAACTGCTGGATACCGATAGGAAGAGTCTCCTCAGTCTCCACGCCGTTCTTCATTACCTTGCGTTTGCGGGTATACCAAGCCTGCCAGAAGAGACCGATGAGACCGAGAATCAGCGGCATGCAGTAGAACACGTTGTGTCCCTTGTTTTCCTTCAAATCGTCTGGCAATTTGCTCTGGTCGCCATAGCGTGCATCATCAATGAATGAGAAACCGGAAATCCAGTTACCATGTTCTGGTTCGCCATTGCCCTGAATGTCGTTCTGACGTCCGGCAAAGTTCCACATGAAGTAGCGCCAGTACATGAAGTAGCACTGATATGAGAGGAAGAAGCGGATGTTGTCAATCTGTGAAGGAACCTTCACCATGATGCTTTCACCGCAACGGTCGTAAGGTACTTCGGAGCCTTCTACGCCGACCATCCAGTCTTCGTATGCTGAGGCATGAGCCGAGCTGTACATACGAGGGAAGAGCATATTCTGTGCATAGACGTACTTGTTCTTATGACTTACTACAAAGTAGGAGTCCTTCTCATCTGCAGAAGCCTTCTCCTTGCGCTGGTAAACCGGTGCACCTTCCTTCATGACAGGCTTGCACATATTGCCATCTACCTCAAGAGCTACCTGAGAGGTATAAGCCTGACCATAGAACAAAGGACGGTCGCCATACTGGTCACGGCTCAAGTAACTACCCAAGGTAAAGATGTCCTCAGGAGAGTTCTGGTCCATAGGAGGGTTGGCAGATGAACGGATTACGATGAGCGCATAGCTCGAGTAACCAATCATCAGCATCAGCATGCAGAGCAATGCTGTATTCTTGATGCGGGCAGAGATGAGAGGCAATACCTGCATCTTCTTCTTTGTGATGCCTGTTACCTCGTCAACACCTGTTGTGATTTCCTTCTTGCGCTTGTAGTTCAAGGCGAACCAGAGGGCTGCCAATACGAGGATGCCACAGATAACGGCGGTCCAGCCATATCCATAGAAAGGAATGCCGAGCATACCGAAGCCGAGAACGAAGGCGATGTTCTGCTTCTTCTCGTTCTTTTCTGAGGCATTGTATGTCTCGTAGATACCCCAGATAACAGAGGCTACGAGGCAGATGATATATACGATTTCACCGGTATTGAATGGACAACCGAGCACGTTGACGAAGAACAGCTCAAACCATCCGCCTACGGTGATGATACCTGGAACCACACCATACAATACGGCAACTACTACCAGGAATGAGAGGAACAACGCCAGGAGCGAACCCTTCAAGTTTGCCTGAGGTACCTTCTTGTAGTAATAAACCAATACGATGGCTGGGATGCAGAGCAGGTTAAGCAAGTGCACACCGATACTCAGACCTGTCATATAAGCGATGAGTACGAGCCAGCGGTCGCTATGAGGTTCATCGGCATGGTCTTCCCACTTCAGAATCAACCAGAATACCACAGCGGTAAAGGCAGAAGAGAAGGCATATACCTCACCCTCAACAGCTGAGAACCAGAAGGTATCGCTGAAGGTATAGATGAGTGCGCCCACCATACCGGATGCTTCAATGGCAATCAGTTTGCCGGTGGTCATCTCCTTCCAGTCACCGATGATAAGCTTGCGAGCCAAATGGGTGATGGTCCAGAAGAGGAACATGATGCAGACGGCACTGAGGAGTGCGCTCATCATGTTCACCATCTTAGCCACCTGAGTGGTATCGCTGGCGAAGTGTGTGAAGAAATTGCCCAAGAGCATGAAGAACGGTGCCCCTGGTGGGTGACCGATTTCCTGCTTGTAGGCAGTTGTAATAAACTCAGGACAGTCCCAGAAACTGGCTGTCGGCTCAATCGTGGAACAATAAACAAAAGCCGCAATGATGAATGCGACCCATCCAAAGATATTGTCCACCAATTTGTACTGTTTCATTATTGTTTAAACTTTAATGTATTATATTTCTTTGTTAAAGTGTATAAATCGTTGCAAAGATACTAAAAAGATGAGATAATCTTGAAGTTTATTCTTGTTTTTTAGGCATTATTATATTATCTACCTAAACATTTAGAAAATGTTCTTCCAGTTTTTCTCTAGGCATATCTGCTGTATCGTGGTAATGCAGATGATGGTTCACACAGGCGATGTGCTTCACATTATTAAGCACTTCGGCAATGTCGTGGCTCACGATGATGATGGCGCATTCCTTGTTAATTTGCTCCAGCATCTCGTACATCTGCTTTTGAAATCTGCGGTCGATATAGGTGTTTGGCTCATCGAGGATTACTACATCCGGCTTTGAGACAATAGCCCGGGCGAGGAGGACTCGCTGCAGCTGTCCACCGCTGAGGGCTGCGATGTGGCGGTCCTTGAATTCCATCAATTGCATACGCTCGAGGCAATCGAGTACCTGCTGATGCTGCGCCTGGGTGTATCTCGAAAAGAGACTCTTGGTCTTGCTGAGGCCAGAGAGCACCACTTCGTAGACGGAGATAGGGAACTGTTTGTCGAGGGAGTTGTATTGTGGGAGATAGCCCATTCGGATTTCCTTGACTTCCTGCCCATCTTTATAATATCTGATTCTTCCTTCTGTTGGCTTCATCAGTCCCAGAATGAGGCGCATGAGGGTAGTCTTGCCACCACCGTTAGGTCCGATGATGCCAAGATAATCGTCTTGATAGACGGTGAGATTGATGTCGTGGAGCACCTGTTTGCCGTCGTATCCGGCGGATAGATGCTCAATCTCTATTAACTTTGAACATTGAACTTTGAACATTGAACTTTATGATTAGTTATTGTTCTTTAAATTTAACCGCCAGGCTGGGTAGCACCAGCAGAAGTATAGTTTATTTGCCTACCACAATTTCCTTGCCTTGTACAGCCAATGAAGCTTCCTGCATCGCCCAGTTCCATTCGCCTTGCAATGGGTTGATATTCATTGGCTTGGTGTGGCTCTCGTTGATGAATGTATTGGTGTTGCGGTTGGCAAACTCTGCTTGTATGAGGCAATATTTGATCTTCTCTTTTCTTGCTCTCTTGATGAGGCTCTTCAGCTGGGCGGCACTTGGCTCCCTTCCTTCTTCCTCTATGGCTAGCTGCTCAAGCTGGTAGTCACGGGCAAAGTAGGTAAGGATAGGGTGATAAATCACAAACTTGCGTACCAAATCTGGGTTCTCTTTGAAACTTTCCTTGATGGTGCTGTCTCTCTTGTCGATGATGCTGAGCAGCGATTTGTAGTTCTTCTCGAAGAAAGTCTTGTGTTTTGGCTCCAGTTCGCAGAGTGCCTTGAGTATGTTGCTGGCGATGATGCGGGCGTTTTTGCAACTCATCCATACATGTGGGTCGATATTGCCGCCAGGTGTTTGGGCTGGCTTGATGCCTACAGAGGTATCAATCACCTTCATGTCGGGAGCGTTGTCCTGCAGTTTCTTCATCCAAGTCTGCTCGAAGCCGATGCTGCCCACTTTCAGATAGAGTGCACTATTGGAGAGTTCCATCATCTGCTGGGCGTTTGGCTCGTATGTTTCAGGGTTGTTACCATTCGATACCATTACGTTGACATCTACCTTGTCTCCGGCAATCTTATCTACGAAGTATTGGTAGGGAGGGATGGTAACGGTTACAGTAGGCTTGGCATTACTTTCAGCCATGCCAGCCTTTTGCTGGTTGCTTTTGCAGCCAACCATTAGGGTGCATATTATAATAAGGTATAAAAATCTCTTCATAATTAAACGATAAAACTCAGTCCATAGACCAATAAAACATATCTTAGTACTTTTCCGATGGTGATACTGAGTATCGAAATCGGAATATTGGCTCTTGTCAAGCCTAAAACGATGGTGATGGCACTTCCCAATAGTGGGAGAAAGGCGAAGAATCCCATCCAGGCGCCTCTGCCTGCCATGAAACGTTCAGCCTTATCCAGATTTTTTTTCTTCACATGCAGGTATTTCTCTATCCATTCCATCTTACCCATTCTGCCCACACCGTAGTTGAACATGGAACCAAGCACATTGCCGATGCTACCGTAGATAACGAGGGGGAGAGGCTCTAGTCCGGCTGCCTGCAAGCCTGCCATTACTGCCTCGCTGCTGAATGGGAAGAAAGAACCTGCCAGAAAAGCTGCAGCAAGCATGCCCCAATAGCCCCAGTCGATTAAGAAACTGATAATCCAACTCATTGTCAATTCGTCATTTAATAGGTCTGATGCAGCGTTTCAACACATCAAACTTTATCCGTGGATACTTAATCCTTGAACTGCCTGTAATAATACAGTTTCAGGAATGAATATATTGTATAATAATATCAAGACAGTCATCACGAGCATCGTGATAAACATGATATTGGTTATTTTTCCCTTGGTATAGGTGATGAAGTGAGCGATGAGTGGTGCCGTGTTTACTATCATGATGCTGCCTAACTCCTTGATGTGCTGAGGCTGCAGGATGATGAAGGCGAGGCTCACGAAGTTCACCATGGTGAACGACTCGTATATCATTCTCGTACGAATCTTGTCAGCATATGCTGTGTGCAGAAAGTGGATGGAACCGATAATGCCCAGAATGGTGATGAATATCAGGTTGACGACTTCATGGTCGGTTACCCTTGAATAATCAAACAACTCATGATAGTTGATGAATTCTGATAAATGGCTGACAAGTCCATCGATGTTGTTGGTATAGGCATAGTATCCTGCCGAGAACCAGTAAGGTATGATGATTCCGATGAGTGAGGCAAATAAGTTTCTGATACTGAAGGAATTGGTGAATACCATCATCATCAGCCATAATATCGGTAAGAAATAACCTATCTGTATGAATACCATCGAAGCGAGTCCGATACAGGTAAAGGCATAGAAAGTCCATCCTGCCGACCGTTTATCCTGATAGCTATTCCATATAATGAGATAGAAGGCGATGAAACACATCGATACGATATTGGCTTTATAAGATGGGGTTGGTAGACAAGTCATGGTGACTAGTACCAGAAAACTGCACGAAACCATTCGGCTGTAGGTACGCATCAGAGAGTTGTGGTTGTTGAGTTCTACCATCAGTAATGTAGATATGATGGTAAAAGCAAAATTAAGCCAAATGTTACCCTCTATAAAACCTACTGCAACCCAAACCAAGGTGGCAAGGGTTGCAGTGATTGGTAGTGCGTAGCGACTAGGTGCTACTTTATTTTGAAAAGTTTTTTTTCTTAACATCAATGTCTATTAATAATTTATAATGTATAATTAATAATGTACGTTGTAGCAGGAGGATTGTGTCCTGCAGATTTATACATTATTAATTATTAATTATTCATTATCTTAAAGGTCCTGTCCGATGTCTGAACGGAAGTACTTGTCGGTGAACTGAATCTTCTGGGCCTCGGCAAAGCTCTTCTTCAAGGCTTCTTCCTTGTCCTTGCCGTAGCTGCTTACGCAGATGACACGACCACCGTTGGTTACTACCTGTCCATCCTTCATCGTTGTACCGGAGTGGAATACTACAGAACCTTCAACCTTGTCGATACCTTCTATAGGATAGCCCTTCTTGTAAGCCTCTGGATAACCGCCGCTCACGAGCATGACGCAGACTGCTGCACGCTCATCAAACTCGATGTTGCGCTTGTCAAGGTCGCCAGCAGCAACACCTTCGAAGAGGTCTACGATGTCGCTCTTCAATCGGAGCATGACACTTTCTGTCTCTGGGTCGCCCATACGGCAGTTGTACTCGATGACCATTGGCTCGCCCTCAACGTTGATCAGTCCGAAGAAGATGAAGCCCTTGTAGTCGATGTTCTCTTCTGCAAGTCCCTCTACTGTAGGACGGATGATGCGCTCGTCTACCTTCTGCATCCATTCCTTGGTAGCGAATGGCACAGGGGTAACACTACCCATACCGCCTGTATTCAAACCGGTATCGTGCTCACCGATACGCTTGTAGTCCTTAGCCTCAGGCAAAATCTTATAGTTCTTGCCATCTGTGAGAACAAAGACAGAGCATTCGATGCCGCTCAGGAATTCCTCGATAACCACACGTGCAGAAGCATTGCCGAACATACCGCCCAGCATCTCCTTGAACTCCTTCTTTGCCTCTTCCAAAGTAGGGAGGATGAGAACACCCTTACCTGCGCACAAACCGTCAGCCTTCAATACGTATGGAGCCTTCAAGGTCTCCAGGAATTTAAGACCTTCCTCTACATGCTCGCCATCGAAAGTTTCGTATTGAGCTGTAGGAATGTTGTGGCGCTTCATAAACTTCTTGGCGAAGTCCTTGCTGCCTTCTAATACAGCACCAGCCTTTGAAGGACCGATTACAGGAATGTTCTTGGTGCGAGAATCGGTTTTGAAGTCGTCATAAACACCCTTTACCAATGGGTCTTCAGGACCAACAACAACCATATCAACACCGTTCTCGACAGCGAAGTTCTTCAGAGCCTCGAAGTCGTCAGCCTTGATATTCACGTTCTCGCCGACATTCTGAGTACCGGCATTACCTGGAGCGATAAAAAGTTTCTCACACTTTTCGCTCTGAGCGATTTTCCAAGCTAAGGCGTGCTCGCGTCCACCGCCTCCTAACAATAATATTTTCATCGTTGTACGTTTAATTGTTCCTCTGATATTTTACCTTAGGATACTTAATTTCTCCATTTTGCTGCAAAGTTACTAAAATCCTATGAATTAGGCAAAATATTTACATAAAATATATTTTTTTGCAAGTTTTACTTCAAATAGTCGAAGAAGTAATTGCTGATGCGCTCATGCAAGTGAGTGCTTTGGTGACCTCTCATGTTATGAGGTTCGCCTGGGTATACGAAGAAATCTGGTTGTGTACCTGCTGCGATACATGCCTTCAGGAAGGTGAGGCAATGCTGTGGTACTACAGTTACATCGTTCAAGCCCTGGATAATCTGCAGCTTACCCTTCAGGTTCTTAGCCTGATAGAGCAGGGATGTCTTCTTGTAACCCTCTGGGTTGGTCTGTGGGGTATCCATATAGCGCTCGCCATACATCACCTCATACCAGTGCCAGTCGATTACCGGACCGCCTGCTACGCCTACCTTGAATACGTCAGGATAGTTGGTCATCAATGAGATGGTCATGAATCCTCCGAAGCTCCAACCGTGAACACCAATCTTGTCGGCATCTACGTATGGCAGGGTCTTCAGATACTCTACACCCTTCATCTGGTCCTTCATCTCCACCTGACCCAGCTGGCGGAAGGTTGCCTGCTCGAAAGCCTTGCCACGGTTCTCGCTGCCACGGTTGTCGAGGATGAAGAGAAGATAGCCCTTTTCTGCCATGTAGGTTTCCCAGCCACGGCTAGAGTAGTTCCAGCGGGCATCCACGTTGTGGGCGTGAGGACCGCCATATACATATATAATAGTAGGATACTTCTTGTTGGGGTCGAAGTTCACTGGTTTCACCATTCTCCAGTAGAGGTCGGTCTCGCCGTCATCAGCCTTGATGGAACCGCAGCTGTATTCAGGCACGTTGTAGCCCTTCCAAGGGTTCTCGGCTGTGAAATAGGCGGTGCGCTTGCCGTTCTCGGTGTTTACGATGGCAATCTTGCGAGGCACGGTAGGAGTAGAGTAGTTGTCATAGATAAACTGACCGTTCTCGCTCAGGGTAGCGTTGTGCCATCCCTTGCCGCAGTCGTCCATCATGGTGCGCTTGCCGGTCTTGGTATCCACCACGAAGATGTTACGCTGGATAGGAGAGCACTCGTTGGATGCGATGATGATGCTCTTGCGCTTGGCGTTGAAGCCGAGCACTTCCATCACCTCCCATTTACCGGAAGTCAACTGTTTGATTTCGAGTGATTCTGTGTTGCTTGCCATGCGGCTGCCGTGTTTGCCCAGGGTGCAGAGATAGAGGTGATTGTAGCCATCCTTGCGGCTCTGCATGATGAAGCTGCTATTGTCCCAAGGCAGGAACTGGATTGGGTGGCAAGGCTCTACATACTTCTCATCGGTCTCGCGATAGAGTTCACCTGTCTTCTCACCAGTCTCTGCGCTGTAGGCTGTCAGGCGACAGTCGTTCTGGTCGCGGTTCAGTTCGAACATATAGATGGTCTTGCTGTCCGGGCTCCATGCGATGTTGGTGAAGTAGCGGTCTGTAGGATCGCCAGCCTTCAGATAGATGGTCTTGCCGGTCATGCAGTCGAACACGCCCACAGTTACCTTGTGCGATGTCTCGCCTGCCATCGGATACTTGTCTGGTGCAGGCTTGGCGCAGCAGGTTTCTGTCTCAGGATGATTGAAGTAATCAATCTCCGGGATATCCACCTGCGGATAATCTGTTACCATGCTCTGGTCCATGCGGTAGAATGCGAGCAGTTCGCCGTTAGGGCTCCAGAAGGTACCCTTGCTGATGCCGAATTCATCGCGGTGAACACTCTGACCATACACGATAGAGCGGCTGCCGTCTGTAGAGATTTGGAAATCGTGAGACTTCTTCTCTCTTGTCATGGCATTGTTGGCTACGTTGAAGGTGCGCACATAGAGGTTGCTGCCCTTCAGATAGGCGAATGCATTCTGCTGTGCGTTAGCTTCGAGGAGGTTCTCGCCATCTTCAAACTCCATCTCGCTCAGCAGCTTATGCTTCTTGAAGTCGATGGTGTAGGTCTTGCTGCCATTGCTTACCATTACGATGCTCTTGCCTGCAAAAGGGAACTGAGCGTTGTAGAGAGCTCTTACCTTGATGTCCTTGGTAGGAGCAATCCACTGGTTGATATCGTTGATGCCGAAGAGTTTGGTCTCCTTGCCCGTAGCCTTGTTCACGAGATAGCAAGCCTCCACGTCCTGGCGAATGAGTTCATTTCCCCACCAGGTACACCAGCGGTTCTTTGCCACCATGTTGCGATAGTTATGACCACCGAAGTTCAAATCCTCCAGGGTGAAGGTCTTTTCACCCTTCTGCGCAGGAACCACGCCCTGAGCCTGTATCTCGGTTGCATTCATTGCCATCATGGAAATCATTGCTGCAAAAGATAATTTATAAATTGAATTCTTTAGATTCATTGTTATTTTGTTTGTTGATTGAATGAATAAAAACCTTGATGTGGCAGAATGCCACGTCAAGGTCTTGTATGGTTTGATGCGTAGTTTTTAATCCTCATCATCGAAGTCGGTGTTGAAGCTAGGCTTGCCACCACGCTTTCCTCCGAAATCACGACCACCGCGACGGTCTCCCTTGAATCCACCACGCTTGTCGTTACGGTCGTTGCCACGCTTTCCGCCGAAGCTGCGTCCGCCCTTGCGGTCATCATCATCGTGGCTTCGTCCGCCACGGCGAATCTCATTGCGGCGCTTTTCAAAGTCTTCCAGGCGATGGCTATGGAACTGGAAGCTGCGGATGTCTGCATCCTCGTTTTCTGTCTCCTCGCTTATGCGTTTCTTAAACTCGCGCTCTTTCTTGAAACGATGCTTCTGAGCCATTTCTCGCTTCTCGGCTTCGGTCTTGACAATACCGCCTTCAGAGCGGAATTCCTTCATCTTACCGTCGAACATCACGTACTTGCGGAATTCGCATTCCAAACTTCCGTTGTATACAGGAATCTTGATAGATGGCTTCAGACCAATCTGCTCAAAGCATTCCTCGCGGTAACTCAATACCCAAGCCTCGTTGCCTGCGAAAGCCTTCTTGAAGCGCTCGCCAATCATCTTGTAGGTATTCAAGAGGTTAGGGGTAGAGATACGCTCACCGTATGGAGGGTTCATCACTATGATGCTCTTCTCTGCTGGCTGAGTGAAGTTCTTGAAGTCCTGCTGTGCGATGGTGATATCCTTGCTCAGTCCGGCTGCACGCACGTTGAGGTTGGCAGTGTTCACAGCCTTCATATCTACATCATAACCGTAGATATGGTGCTCGAACTCGCGTTCCTGAGAGTCATCGTTGTAAATCATATCGAAAAGCTCCTGATCGAAATCGTTCCACTTCTCGAAGGCAAACTCCTTGCGGAATACACCTGGAGAGATGTTGCGGGCAATAAGTGCTGCTTCGATAGCGATGGTGCCAGAACCACACATAGGATCGATGAAGTCGCATTCGCCCTTCCAGCCGGTCATCAGAATCATACCTGCAGCCAGAACCTCGTTCAATGGAGCCTCAACCTGCTCCTGGCGGTAGCCACGGCGGTGTAAGCTTTCACCACTTGAGTCGAGACTCAAGGTTGCGTTATCTTCTGCGATATGGATATTAAGACGGATATCTGGGTTGGATACGCTGATGTTAGGACGTGTGCCCTGCTTCTCGCGGAACCAGTCTACGATAGCATCTTTTACCTTGTAAGTAACAAAGCGTGAGTTGCGGAATTCCTCGGAGTAAACTACTGAATCTACTGAGAATGTCTTCTTCACGTCTAAGATGTCATCCCACTTAATCTTCTGAATCTGATCGTACACTTCTTCGGCAGAACGAGCCTTGAAGTGCTTGATAGGCTTTAAGATACGGATGGCTGTGTGCAACTGGAAGTTGGCACGATACATCATTTCCTTGTCGCCTGTGAAAGATACCATACGGCGACCTATCTGTACATTGTTGGCACCCAACTGGGTGAGCTCCTCAGCCAAGACGGGCTCCAGACCCATAAAGGTCTTGGCAATGAGTTCAAATTCCTGTTCCATTATTGAATTCTATATCTAATAAACTTTGTTTTTCTTTTCTATATTTCTTTGTTTTGGGTTGCATATCCTTGGTTACCCATACGTTTGCTCCTACTACGCAGCCCTTTCCGATGGTGATGCGGCCGAGGATTGTAGCATTGGCATAGACGATGACATCGTCTTCCAGGATAGGGTGACGAGGGATTCCCTTGATAGGGTTGCCGTCCTTATCGAGTGGAAAACTCTTGGCTCCGAGGGTTACACCCTGGTAGAGTTTCACGTTGTTGCCGATGATGCAGGTGGCTCCGATTACCACACCCGTTCCATGGTCGATGGTGAAGTGGTGACCGATGGTAGCCTCTGGATTGATATCGATACCGGTCTCTGAATGTGCCAGCTCGGTCATCATACGGGGGATGAGTGGCACACCGAGCAGGTGAAGAACATGAGCGATACGATAGTTGGTTATCGCCTTGATGACAGGATAGCAGGAGATGATTTCTCCGTGGCTCATTGCCGCAGGGTCTCCATTATAGGCAGCCTCCACGTCAGTGGCGAGAATTTTACGAAGTTTTGGAAACTCCATGATGACTTTTGCTGCGATAACGCCAGCCTTGGCACGTTGATGCTGTAGATCAGCCTGTGTCTCAGTTTCGCAATCATTGGCGAAGCAGAGTCCGGCGAGAATCTGTTCTGCAAGCATCTCGTAGAGTTTCTCTACTCTTACTCCAATATGATATTTGATAGTGGAGATATTAACGGAAGAATTGCCGAAATATCCCGGAAAGAGGATGGAGCGAGACAGATTGATGATATCTTCGAGCGCCTTGCCCGAAGGAAGTGGATTTCCGTCTCTGTGCTGATGGAATAGACCTTTTAATGAATCGGCGCAAGAAAGCTCGTCGATGGTCTCTGTCAGCTGATGAGTTAATGTATCTTTACTCATTTTCTTCATGTATCAATAAAATTCGTGTGCAAAGATACGATTTATTTCTTGAATTGCAAAAAAATGACGGCTGTTTTTTTGCTTTTTTGTAGAATAATCGAAACAGAAAAAGCAGATTCACTAAAATACGGAATCTGCTTTTTCGGCTTCTATTCTGTGATACTGTCTAAAAAGAGCAGCAATCGGTTGGTGACATTTACTTCTGAAACTCCCGAATCGAAATCGAGGGATACCAGGTTCAGTTGAGGGAAACGCTCATGTAGCCGTTTTTCGATTCCCTTGGAAATCACGTGGTTAGCGATGCAGCCGAATGGCTGGAGCGAGATGATATTATTCACTCCGTCTCGGATATAACCCACGATGTCGGCAGGCAGGAGCCAGCCTTCTCCAAACTGTGCTGCCAGCGAAACCAATCCCTGCACATCCTTCGCATCATCATAAATATTGGTGAATGGACGGAAGTAGCGGAACTTGCTGGCTGCCTTGTTCACCTGGCGCAATCTTCTGCCTATCAATGCCTGATAAGCACCCTTGATGATGAAGTCTGGTACCTTGGTACAATTCAGTCGCATGTGCTTCTGTATCTCTACATTCACGAATTCCTGTAGGAAGAATGGAGCGAGTAGTGGTGGTACAACCTCGATGCCCTTAGAGATGATGTATCGCTCCAGGTACTGATGGGCAAAAGGATTGAACTTCAGGAAGATTTCTCCTACGATGCCCACTTTAGGTACATCCTTGTCTAGGGTCATCTGGTTGAATTCCTCTGCAGCCTGTTCCAGGAGCTTGATGAGACCTTTTGCTGAGTTTCGGGCGATAGGCTCGTCGATGAGGCGTATGTACTTATCCCGTAATTCCTTGGCTATTCCCTGTTTCCGTTCTCTTGCGATGCAGGCGTTGTACATCTCGTTAATCGCATCGCCATAGAAAATAGCGGTAACGATAATCTGGCTGTATTTTAGCCAAGGCACGTTGAAGCCATCCTGCTCATTATAGTCTTGCTTATCATCCGTAGAACCGGAAGCTTCGCCTGTCGAGGCTGTCACGCCTAGTGTGAGTAATGGTACATCCTGGAAACCGTTGGAAATCATCGCCCGTTTGATGAGGCCTGCATAGTTGGTTGCACGACATTGTCCACCCGTCTGACTCATTACTACTGCTGTGTTCTTGAGGTCGTATTTGCCAGATTTCAAGGCTTTGATGATGTCGCCCACGATGAGTGTTGCAGGATAGCAAACCTCATTGTTGGCGAATCTCAAGCCAATTTCAGCACTAGCTTCATCACTCATAGGCAAAACTTCTACATCATAACCTATCAGCTTCAGGATAGGAGGAATGATAGGAGTGAGATACTCAGTCATGAACGGAGCGAGAATCTTGCGATGCACATCCTGCTTGGTGAAAACCTTGGTCTGTTTGAGACTTTGAACTTTGAACTTTGAGCTTTGAACCTTATGATTACTTTTAACTTTAAGACTTTCTATCAGCGAGCGGACACGAAGCTTCAGCGAACCAATATTGCTGACATCATCTATCTTCAAGAGCGTGAAAGGCTTGTTGTGGCGCTTCATGATGTCACGAATCTCGTCCTGGATAAAGCTGTCCGGTCCGCAACCGAAGCTGGTCATCTGTACGAAATGTACATTGTCACCCTGTTCGGCTGCCCATTGCGCAGCCTTCATGATGCGGTTCATGTAAGCCCATTGCTTGACAAGATAAGTCTCTGGCTGGCTGTTGTATGCATCGTTGTTGTCTGATGAGCCTCTGGCGATGTCTTCGCTGATTACGTTGACTCCCAGGTTTGCAATCATCTCGCTCAACTTGTGCTGAACCAACGGGTCTGTATGATAAGGACGGCCAGCCAGGAGGATGGTAAGACGAGGCTTTTCCTCGTTCTGATTGAGAATCTCCCAAGCTTTCGTCTTGATTTCTGCTGAATAGGCAGTTTGCGCATAGAGCGCTTCTCTCAAGGCCTTTCGGGCAGTCTTTCTGTCTACTCCCAACTTCTTGAGATAATCCACGATTTGCTTTTCCAAAGCCTTGGATTGTGCAAAGTTGATGACTGGAGAATCTATCGGTTTCTTCAGATCTATTACCGATTTGATGACATCGCTATAGCCCGAAACCACAGGACAGTTGAAGCTGTTCAGCGTATTCTTCGGGTCGTCATTGTGTTCATATACTACGTATGGCATCAGGATGCGGTCTACCTCCGGGTTCTCATTAAGCTCTTTGAGATGACTGTGAGCCAACTTGGCAGGGAAGCAGATGTTGTCGCTCATAACTGTATTCAAGGCTCCTTCATACTGGCTGAAGGTTGAATCAGAAGAGAGAATGACATCGAAACCTGCTGCATGAAGCAGGGCATTCCAGAACGGAAAATCCTCATACATGTTGAGAATGCGGGGGATACCAACCTTGATGTGGCGTTTTGTGACATCAAAGTGCTTAATTTCCTTACCGTCAAAGAGCAAGTGATATTTATATTCGTAAATATTCTTACCTTTTATCTCATTTGCACCCTTGTTGTTGAAAACCCGTTCACACTTGTTTCCCGAGTAAAACTTATTGCCACCAGCGAAGGTGTAGCGAGAAACATAGCAATGGTTCTCACAGCCTTTACATTGCAACTGCCTGGTTTCGTAATGAGCCAGATTCAGAAGGTCGTCAATGCTCCGGGCATTCGTTTCTGTTGGGTAATCAGCTGCCGCATGGAGTGCACAGCCGTAGGCACCCATCAATTCCGGCATGTTGCTACGGGCCACTTCGGTATGAGTCAGCAATTCGAAAGCTCTTACCACAGCATCGTTTCTCATGGTACCACCCTGTACGACGATTTTTCCTCCAAGGTTCTCGTTACCATGGAGTTTCAGTACTTTATAAAGACAGTTCTTGATAACCGAATAAGAGATTCCGGCAGAAATATCAGCCACCGAAGCCCCCTCTCTGAGAACCTGCTTTACCTTGGAGTTCATGAAGACCGTACAGCGGGTACCCAGGTCGCAAGGAGCTTTAGACTGGCAGGCAAGTTTGGCGAAATCACCTACAGAATATCCCATGTTATTGGCAAAAGTCTGTATGAAGGTTCCGCAACCGGAAGAGCATGCCTCGTTGAGTTCCATTCTCACAACAGCTCCTTTCTCAACAAAGATAGCCTTCATGTCCTGTCCGCCAATATCAAGGATGAAACTGACGTCGGGCATGAGTGATGCAGCTGCCCGTTCGTGTGCCATGGTTTCGATAATGCCGCTGTCAAGTCCGAATGCAGCCTTAATCAGTTCCTCGCCATAGCCGGTAGAACAAGAGCCTACGATTTCCAGTTCAGCCCCTCTATGTTCTGCTTCCTGCTTCAGGGCGTTCAGACCATCGGCTACCGCCTTAATAGGGTTGCCTAGGTTCAGACGATAGTTTGTAAAGACAATATCGCCCTTGTCCTTTTGGGCAGATTTCGCATCTGTATCCGTATTGCTTCCCATTCTAACTGCCACAATCTTGGTCGTAGTGGAGCCGGAATCAATACCGATAACCACCTGCTGCTTACCTTTTGCCAGAGGATGGATTTCGGTAGCGAATCTTGCTTTTGACAGGAGCCATTTATCGTGCTCCATTTCGTTTTTAAACAAAGGTTCCAAGCTACTGTTCCACTCAACCTTTATTTCCTGATGTAAGCGCTTTCTGAGTATGGAAAGCTGGATTCCGTCAGAATCAGAAGCATCTGTAGAATCTGCGGAATCCGTGGGAGAATTACGGTAGGCGCATCCCAGCGCAGGAATCAGATTGCTATTTTCTGATACGATGAAATCATTTTCTGACAGCTGCATATAGTCGCAGAATGCTTTGCGGAGTGCAGGGAGAAAGGTCAGCGGACCACCGCAAAGCAGGATAGGAGCCTCGAAGTCGATGCCGTGAGAAAGCGTCACCACAGTTTGTACTGCGATGCTATGAAAGATACTGGCTGCAATATCCTCTTCCGGAAGATTGCGTGCCATGAGATTCTGGATATCGGTCTTGGCGAAGACACCACAGCGGGCTGCCATCGGATAAACATGTTGGGCATTCATAGCCAACTGGCTCATCTTCTGATTGTCTACACCCATCAATACGCTCATCTGGTCAATAAATGCACCAGTACCTCCGGCACAGTTTCCGTTCATGCGGAGTTCCATTCCGCCATTAGGCTTGAAGAAAACAACCTTGGCATCCTCTCCACCGATATCGATGAGAGCCTTTGCCTCAGGATGAGCCTTACGGGCATAAACCGATGCTGCCACTACTTCCTGAACAAACTCAGCCTGCAGCTGTTCTGCCGTAGCCATGCCCACGCTTCCCGTAACGCAGATATTTACCTTTGTATCGACTATCAACTGGTTAATCTCATCGAAATAATGAGACACAAGTTCTTTGACACGAGCGTTGTGGCGTTCGTATTTTGAGTAAATCAAGTTTTTTTTGCCATCGATAACGGCAACTTTGGCTGTTGTAGAGCCAACATCTAGTCCGATACTATATTTTGCTTTCTCCATTTCTCTTCTTTCTTTCAGCCTGCAAAATTACAAAAATCTTTCAAGAAAACCAAAAGACAGCTATGATTTTTGCTAATAATCCCATGACTTTTTCAAAGAACAAAGAATGGGCATTCACACCTTTCTCATATCTCTGAACGCACTCCAGGCTATCGGAATAGCTACTGCAAAGGAGCAGAAGTCTGCCCATGCCTGACACATTTCTACCCCCTGCAAACCGAAGAAATGGGGTAGGATAAAGATGAGCGGAATGAAGAACAAACCGCTTCTTGCTCCAGCTACGATATTGGCACGGATAGGCTTGCGGATGGTCTGCATCAGCATATTGGTAAGTACGATGGTGGCAACCAGAGGAAAACTGATAACCTGCCATTTCAAAGCCATGGAACCAACCTCTATTACCTTGGCATCATCACGGAAGAGTTCGATGATAGGCTCTGAGAAAATGAAGCCAATTACGGCACAGATAGCCAGGAATATTGTGCCACACTTGATGCAGTAATAAAAAGCTTCCTTGACGCGGGCATATAGTCTGGCTCCATAGCAGAAACCACAGAGAGGCTGGAATCCTTGACCCAATCCGATTACCACAGCATAGGTAAAGAAAGAGATGCGGGTAACGATGCTCATGCCGGCAATGGCAGCATCTCCGTAAGCTCCCGCTGCCACATTCAATACCAAGGTGGCGATACTTCCCAAGCCTTGTCTTGACAGGGAAGGGGTTCCGCCAAAGATGATTTCCTTGGCATAAGCCTTGCTAGGTGTGAAGTAGCGAAGGAGGATTCGGATGTTCTGCCCCTTGTGCGTCATCCAGAAGAGGATGGTGCAACCGAAACATTGGCTGATGAGAGTGGCGATGGCTGCACCCGTAATGCCCAGCTCGAAGTAGAGAATGAGCAATGGGGCGAGAATCAGATTCAGCAATACGCCTGACATGATGCCTTTCATCGCATACATCGTGTTACCCTGGAAACGCATCATGTTGTTGAGAGTGAGCGAAGTGGTCATGAAAGGAGCCCCTAACAGGATAATGCCCAGATAACGCTCTGTATAGGGAAGAATGGTGGGAGTAGAGCCCAAGGTAAGGCAGAGTGGGGTAAGAAACAGCTGTCCCAGTATTGCGATGACCAAACCTGTGAGAAAGCTCAATACAAAGCCTGTTGTCGCCATCTTTCTGGCGTTCTCCTCCTCTTTGGCGCCCAACTTACGAGAGATATAATTGCCAGCTCCATGACCATAGAAGAAGCCAACAGCCTGTATTACCGCCATCATGGCAAACGATATTCCCACAGCCGCTACGCTCTGGGTATTGATGCTTCCCACGAAATAGGTGTCGGCGAGATTGTACATACTTGTAGACAGCATGCTGATGATGGTAGGAATCGCCATCGTGAAAACAACCTTGTGCACAGGAGCTTCGGTCAGGAATGTATAATTATCTCTTGTTTTCTTCATTGCGAAAAATCTGTTTTCTTCTTTTTTTGACCATGCAAAGGTACTATTTTATTTTCGATTATCGCCCAATAATGGGATTTATGTGAACTTTTTTAATAAAAATGCACTAAAAACTTGCCTCTGTCAAAAATATATAGTACTTTTGCAGAAGTTTTGTAGTTCTCTATCTTCTTGTAATACAAGATGTACGGACTGAATAGCTATATAAAACGGACTAATTATACTGATCAGAATTTGATTATAATCGAGTAAAAACTGTAATGAGCAATATAAGAATAATACCAGTAACAACCCGAAAGGGATTGCGTGCCTTCGTAAACTTCTATTATGAACTGTATAAGGGCAATAAATTTGCTGTTCCCTTCTTGCGCTTTGATGAAATGAATACGTTGAGTAAGCGCAAGAATCCTGCCTTCGAATTCTGCGAGGCGCAGTATTTTCTGGCTGTAGATGGTGAGGCGCGTATCGTGGGTCGTGTTGCTGCCATCATCAATCGCCGTGCCAATGAACAATGGAATAAGAAGCAGGTAAGATTCGGATGGTTTGATTTTGTGGATGATTTAGAAGTATCGCAGGCTTTATTAAATGCTGTTGAGGCATGGGGACGCACAAAGGGAATGACTGAGTGCGTAGGACCGCTTGGCTTTACGGATATGGACCGTGAAGGATTGCTCATCGAGGGATTCCATCATAAATCTACCATGTATATCAATTATAATTATCCTTATTATAAGAACCACATGGAAGCCATGTCGTTCTATGAGAAGGATAATGACTGGCTGGAATATCGCATCAAGGTGCCTGAGGAAACCCCGGCCAAGTTTGCCAGAACTGCAGAGATGATAGAGAAAAGATACAATCTGCATGTGCATAAGTTTACTTCCCGAGAGTTGGTTAAGGGTGGTATGGGACAAGCGGTGTTTCATATCGTAAACGAAACCTATAAAGACCTTTATGATTTCCAGCAACTCACGGACAGGCAGATAGATAAGTATGTAAATGATTATATCAAGAAGGCTGATTTGAATCTGGTTACGGGTGTTGTTGATGGTAATGATGGCAATAGATTAATAGGTTTTGGCGTATCTTTCCCTTCTTTTACCGATGCTTTGCAGAAGATAGGGAATGGCAAACTGTTGCCTTGGGGATGGTTGAAAATTCTGAAAGTACTGAAGTTTCATGCCACAGATACGGTAGATTTACTCCTGATAGGTGTATTGCCTGAGTATCGTGCCAAGGGAGCCAATGCCTTGATCTTTGCCGATCTTATCGAGCAATATCACCGTTATGGATTTAAATGGGCTGAGGCTATGCCGCAGATGGAAAGCAACAAAGGTGTACAGAGCCAATGGCAATATCTGGAAAGCGAACAGCATCGTCGTCGCAGATGTTACCGTAAGGTGATGGTTAGATAAGATAAAACAATATGGAAAATGCAATTTTAAGATAAAAAAGCGCCTGGCTTAGATAATTGATTCTGAGTCAGGCGCTTTGTTTTATTTCCTAATACCGTATATTCTTTCTTTCTCCCAGAAAGCCCTTCAAGCCTCCCAGTTCCATCAGAATTACACCAATAAGGGTGGTGAGGATGCCCAAGATGACATCGATGATGTAATGATGGCCGGAATAAACGGCTGTCCACCAGATTCCTATGCAGATGAAAGCGAATAGGGCTATCGTGTACCAACGCTTATGGCTCATTACGGCATAGATGGTAGTGAGGAACATGTAGGCTGCGTGCAAGCTGGGAACGGCAGCAAATACATTGGCATTCTTGCCGTACAGTCCATGAAAGATGGAAAGTCCCGTCATTTCATCAAATCTGCCTAAACCTGCCACATTACCCGGGGTGTGGAGAACCGGCTCGAAACCGTAGTTCATCGCATACCAAGGTGGAGCTGCAGGGTAGATATAATAGCCGATAAAGCCAATGATGTTGACCAGAAGAAAAGCCCATGAGAATCGTCTGAACCAGGAATACTGCTTCTTGATGTAGAGATAAATGGCGAAGGCGATAGGTACCGGTACCCAGCACAGGTAGAAGATACCAGCCATGAAATCGGCTGCTCCGCAGTTGTGAACCTTGAAGTATTCGCCTGGTATCATGAGTTGTGTATGGTCGGCTACAGCCTGCAGTTCAGCAGCTGTAGTGGCTGCTATTCCAAAGAGATATTTCTCTGCTTCATACAGATGAACTACATCGATGGAGTTTACCTTATAGTTCGGGTAAAGGCGCATCGAATCGTAGATGATTCCGAAGAGGAACCAAGGCAGGAAGTAGATGGCAAAGTTGCGGGTCTTCTTCCAAGCCATCAGCACGACCAATAGAATGATTAAATATATGCTAAACACTTTCTCTTATTTTTTTTTCATTACTCGATAGCAATGTGCGATACGCCAGAATGCTGTGATGTTGGCAAGAATGGCGATGAGAATCATGCCGCTCGCCAACCACCATAAATCTCCGGTAATGCCAGTAACGATTGCAGATACGGCAGTAACGACTACTCGCTCCGGGCGTTGCATGAATCCTACCTTGCACTCGATGTCAAGACCTTCAGCACGGGCACGAACGTAGCTTACCATCACGGAACCCGTCATGGCAGCAAAAGTCATTACGCCCATCCAGAACCATTCGCCCTTGTCGGTAAGGAGGAAGACCAGGCAGATGCCGAAGAGACTGACCAGCTCGCTGTAACGGTCGAGCGTAGAATCCCAAAGTGCACCAAAGAGGCTGCTCTTGCCGCTCATACGGGCCAGTCTTCCATCCATCATATCGAAGAGACCAGAGGCAAGAATGATAAATCCACCCCATCCGATGAGAGTCATACAGTCGGCATAAGTATAGTCGCTAGTGCCGGCAGTCATCAGGGTAGGGTCGCTGTTGACTCCGCCCATTCCCTGAATCCACGCTGCGTCAATAAAGAAGCAGGTAGCAAAAATATTGCCGATAAAACCTACCAGCGTCACGATGTTTGGCGTGATTCCAATCTTTATCATCGCCTTGATGAGCGGATTGATCATCACGTAGATTACTTTTTGTAAGAAATCTCTGTAATTCATTTGTTTATTGTCATTTGTAATTTCCTAATATTCTTTTTTCCTTCTTATTGGAGGTCTTCAGGATTCCTTCCTTCAGGAACCTCTTCTTCGTCCTTTTTCTTAAACACGAATTTCCTCTGTCCGGGATAATTCACCAGCACAGCTACAAGAAATGAAACCACACATTTTGGAATCATGTAGTGGATATTGACGTGTTCATGCAGGTTGATGGCTTCTGTCAAGGCGATGGTACCGCCCGAATTGAGTGTCCAGCTCAAGGCCCAGATGATGAAATATCGCCATGCCACGCTCTTCTTCTTGCGCTTGGAGTAGCCGAATACGTAGCGGTAGTTGAGGGTGCAGTTGGTGATTCCGCCACTCATGACGCCCAGGGCATTGGCTAGTCCGTAGTATATTCCGATGATATCGGAGAGGAAGAAAGCCAGTCCGAAGTCTACTATCGAGGCTATTGATGCTGTCAGCTCAGCCTTTCCGAAGGTTACCAGTTCCTGCTTTATCTTACCCATAAAAATATGATTTTGGCAATCAGCATGACGACGGCTGCATAGAATCCACCCAGCAGGTCGTCTGCCATGACATAGAAGGCTCCCTCTTTGCGGTCTAGCCACTTGATGCCAAGCGGCTTCACCATGTCGAAGAAGCGGAAGAGAACCAAGGCAACCAAAGCCCACCACCAGGCATCCTTTGGTGCTCCTGTGGTAGTAAATGGCGTAATTAGGGACAGCGGAATCCATACGCCAGCCATCTCGTCGATTACAACTCGGCTTGGGTCTTCTCCCCAATAAGGCTGTAGTCGGGCTGTAGCCCAGGTTCCTAACAGGGTAGAGAGGATGACCAGGAAGAAGGTGATGCTTTGCAGCGTTTCTCCGTTGAAGCCACCGAGGTAAGCCATCAATGCCCAAATAAGGGTGGCCAAGACTGAGCCAGCCGTGCCTGGTCCCCAAGGCCAGAAGCCGCTTCCGAAGCCTGTTCCGATGATGACGGGCAGCAGCGGAGGGGGTTCATTGGTTAGATTTCCTTTATTGTTCATTTTTGCCTAATTTCTATTCGTTTTGCTTGATTGTTTGTAATTCGGTTGCAAAATTACGCTAAAAAACTAAAATATCCAAATAGTTTTCGATTATTTTCAGAATAATATGTATATCTTTGCATCCGAATTCGGAAAAAAGCCAAAAATGAAGCCCAAAAGAGCTTAAATATGGCTTATTATATAAATAAGGTATTATTAGAAAGAGGTTAATGAAGGATATGAATTTTAAAAGATCATTCTTGTTGTTTTTTACATTGATGGTCTGTGCGCTTGAGATGGCTGCACAGCAAAAAATCAGCGGTCGCGTCATCGACGAGGATGGCTTTGCCGTGCCTTATGCTAGCGTGCAATATAAGGGACACAAGATTGCCGTTTCAAGTGATGGAGAGGGTAAGTTTACCATCGAGAAGCATCCCGAATGGGTGCTTACCGTGAGTGCCCTCAGCTATAAGTCACAGACTGTGAAGATTAGCGAAAAGCTCAATTTTCTGGAAGTGAAATTGAAAGATGATAGCCGCCGGCTCAACGAGGTGGTGGTGAAATCGAAGAAAGGTAAGTACAAAAGAAAGGAAAATCCTGCCGTAGAGCTGATGCGACGTGTGATTGCTGCCAAGAAGAAGAGCAATCTGTCCAATCATGATTATTATCAGTTTGATAAATATCAGAAGTTAACCTTGGCGCTCAACGATTTGACCAAGGAACAGTTGGAGGGCAAGTTCTTCAGCAAGCGTCAGTATCTGCTGGACCAGGTGGAGAAATCGCCTTATAATGATAAGCTGACCTTGCCTGTGCAGATCAACGAGACGGTTTCGCAGCATATCTACCGCAAGGATCCAAAGAGCGAGAAAGATATTATCAAGGGTCAGCAGAGTAATGGTATCGGTCAGGTGATTCAGACGGGTGAAATCATCAATACCGTTCTCAAGGATGTATTTACCGATGTCGATATTTACGATGATTATGTGCGCCTCCTGCAATATCCGTTCCCTTCTCCTATCGGTAGAACAGCTATTTCCTTCTACCATTATTATATAGAGGATACGGTTTATGTAGATCGCGATCTCTGCTATCATCTGCAGTTTATTCCTGCCAACAGTCAGGACTTCGGATTTCGTGGAGAGCTCTATGTGCTTGCTGACAGCACCCTGCATGTAAAGAAATGTAATCTTTACATGCCTCACAATAGTGATGTAAACTGGGTGAAGGATATGAAGATAGAGCAGGAATTTACGAAGCTCGATAATGGCGAGTGGGTTTTGACCAAGGACGATATGGTGGCAGAAATGCACATCAATAATCTGTTGCAGGACCTGCTGGTGGTAAGAAATACGCGACTCTCCGACTATGCCTTTGATGAACTGCCGAAGCAGCTGTTCAAGGGCAAGGCGAAGATAAGGCACGATATGGACGCCATGAACCGTGATGAGGCTTACTGGAATAAATACCGACAGGTAGGCCTTACGAAGAGCGAATCATCGATGGATAGTTTCATTCATCGTATGGAGAATTCCAAGGGCTTCAAATACATTATCCTGGGTGTGCGAGCCCTGATGGAGAACTATGTTGAGGTGGCTCATGCCAAGAAGACCGAGGAGAATAAGGAAAACAGAAGTTATTTCGACTTGGGACCTATCAATACGTTCCTTTCCAACAACTTCGTGGATGGAATCCGATTGCGTCTGGCTGGTCGTACGATGGCTGCGCTCAATCCTCATTTCTTCTGGAATGGTTACGGAGCCTATGGTCTGAAGAGTCATGAATGGTATTATGGTCATGTGCTGACCTATTCTTTCAACAAGAAGAAAAACAGTCCGTTCGAGTTCCCTATGCGCAACCTGACCTTCGAGATGGGACATGATATTACTTCTCCATCTGATGACAACCTGTTGCACAACAAGGACAACTTCTTCATGACCCTTCGTGCCACGACTCAGGATCAGATGTATCTCTACCAGCGCCAGAAGCTGGGCTTTGTCTACGAGACCGATTGGGGCTTCCGCTTCGATACGAATATACGTTGGCAGAGCAACCGTACCGTGGGCAACCTGCGTTATTATAAGGTGAACACGGGCGAAGAAGTAAAGAAAATCCGTACCACGGAGGTTTCGGCAGGACTCAATTACAATCCTGGTGTTACCTATGTGAATACCAAGCAGCAGCGCTTGCCTATCAATCTGGATAGTCCTGAGCTCAGCTTGCGCCATACGACGGGTCTCGATGGCTTTATGGGTGGACAGTATAAGAGCAACATCACCAGCCTGGGTATTTACAAGCGCCAATGGTTGGGAAGCTTCGGATACATCGATTTCAATATTGTGGGTAAGATGCAATGGAACAAGGTGCCATTCAGCATGCTTATCCAGCCACCTGTCAACCTCTCTATCTTTGAACAGGAGGCCACTATCAGTATGATGAAAGACTGGGAATTCCTGAGCGACCGTCAGGTGTTCTGGTCTGTAGCCTGGGATATGAACGGCAAGCTGCTCAATCGTATTCCGCTCATCAAGAAACTCAAGTGGCGTGAATATATTGCAGCCAAGGGAGTCTGGGGACAACTTACGGATAAGAACAATCCGCTGAAGAATCCGAACGATGATGTTCTCTTCAAGTTCCCAAACAACTCTTACACCTTTGGTGATACTCCATATTGGGAATTGGTGGCTGGCGTGCACAACATCTTCAAGTTCTTCGGAATTGACTATGTGCGCCGTATCAATTACCTGAATCATCCTAATGTAGACAAGTGGGGCATCCGCATGGGATTCCTCATGACGTTCTAATCAATTTCTGATGGTCTGGAAGCGGACCATCAGAAATCATATTTGTCATCAACAACATAAAATAAGATAGGAGATAGAATCATGAAACTTTTGCTAGCAGACAGACAGGACATCACGCGAGCAGGACTCAGCTACGTGATAGAGAAAATGGAAGGGCTGGAAAGCAAGTATGTGGAAGACAAGGCTGAGCTGATGCATGCGCTCAAAGATAACGAAGATACGGTCGTGATACTCGACTATACGAACTTCGACATCAACGATGCAGCAGAGCTGCTCATCCTGAACCAACGTTTTCCTTATACCCGATGGCTCTTGTTTAGTGAAGACTTGAGTACCGACTTCGTGAAGGTACTCGTGGCTAGCAGTAGTATGTTCAGTATTCTCCTGAAGGAGAGCCCGCTGATGGAAATCAAGGAGGCTATCCGTTTCTGTGTAGCCAGCAACCGTTTCATCTGCCAGCGCATGATGGAAGTATTGCTCGCTCCTAAGAAAGAAACAGAAGAAAAGGTAAATCTTACCAAGACTGAGACTGAGATTCTGAAAGATATTGCATTAGGAATGACTACGAAGGAAATAGCCGAAAAGCGTTTCTCCAGTTTCCATACCGTGAACACCCATCGTAAGAATATCTTCAGAAAGCTGGGCGTCAATAATGTTCATGAGGCTACAAAATATGCTTTAAGAGCGGGCTTGGTAGATTCTGCAGAATATTATATTTAACTTCTGAACTTGCGAAACTTGAATACGATATTTGAGGATATGGTAAAAAAATAAGGTTTCAGATTGTCTCCCGACAGTCTGAAACCTTTTGTCTCTAACTAACTTATTATCAACTATTCATTACTTACTGGCTGCAAAATTACAAGTTTTTATAGAAAAAAAAATATTTTCTCTAGAAAAAACACACGTAAACGTTTGCAAATTCGAATAAAAACTGTATCTTTGCACGTAAAAGTGCAATAATGCATCTTCTAATCTAACTTATTAGTAAATGAAGCAACGTAGAACATCACTAAAAGATCTCGCAGACAAGTTGGGAGTGAGCATCGCTACCGTGTCTCGAGCTTTACGAAATAGCCATGAGGTGGGAGAGGAAATGACTCAGAAAGTCAAGACCTTGGCAAAGGAACTCAACTATCGGCCTAACCCATTTGCACAGAGTCTTCGGAAGGAAGCTCCAAGGGTGATAGGCGTCATCGTTCCTAATCTGGTTACCCACTATTATGCTGCCGTGCTGGATGGCATAGAAGATTATGCCTCAAAGTGTGGCTATTCGGTTATTAGTGCCAATAGTCATGAGAACCATGAGCGCGAAGCGAAGGCTCTTGACAATTTTCTCGATATGCATGTAGAAGGTATTATTGCTTGCCTTGCACAAGATACTACCGACTATTCTCATTTCGAGCAGCTCCACAAGATGGGAGTTCCTTTGGTGTTTTTTGCCCGTTGCTGCCTGGAAGAAAAGTTCTCTCAGGTTGTGGGTAATGGTGATGTGGCGGCTCAGAAGGCTACTCAGCACATGATTGAGACAGGCTCCCGCCGTATTGCCTTCATTGGCGGTCCTAATCATCTCGATATGGTTCGCCGTCGCAAGCATGGCTATCTGGAAGCGCTCAGGGAGAACCGTATTCCTATCGACCGCGATCTGGTAGTCTGTGACAAGATAGATTTCGATGTAGCTCGTAATGCTACACTTCGACTTCTGGAGAGTGAGAATCGCCCGGATGCTATTCTTGCCTTCAACGATATCATTACCTATGCTGCCTTTGATGCCATCAAGGCTAAGGGCTTGCGCATTCCTGAAGATGTTGCCATTATCGGCTTCACGGATGGAGATACGGCAGCCTTCGTTACTCCCCGCCTTTCTGCCATCATGGATAAGGCGCACGAACAGGGTACCAAGGCTTGCGAATTGCTCATGCGCAGCATCAATGGGGATGAGCAAATCTACAAGGAAGTTGTGCCGATGATTCTGAAAATCAGAGAAAGCTCTGAGAAGCAGGGCTAAAGGAACTTTTCCCTAGAACTGAAAGACCACTTTGAAGACTGATGAACCTCGATGGAAAGCGATGATAAAGATAAAAACGACAAACTATAAATATAAACCTTGAATGAGCATGTTTAAAAACTTGAATTTGCTAAGGCAGGCCCTCATGGTTCTAGGATTTGTGCTGCTTCTGCAGCCTCTCCAGATGAGTGCGGCTTTGCAAAACATCGAGTTCTCCAGTTTGAATAACCGTGACGGACTCAGTAATAGCCAGGTGAATGCTATCTTGAAAGATAAGACAGGTTACGTCTGGTTTGGTACTCAGTCGGGACTCAATCGATTTGATGGATTCCGAATGAAGACCTTCTTGTATAGTGCCACAAACCAGACTTCATTGGCCAACAATTACGTAGATGATTTACAGGAGGACAATGAAGGAAAAATCTGGGTGCATACTTCTGTGGGTTATTGTGTCTATGACCCTACTACCGAGCAGTTCGACCGCAAGCCGGAAGTATGGTTGAAGACCATCAACGTAGAGGGTGCACCACAGAGAGTATTGGTGGATTCACAGAAGAATATGTGGATTCAGGTGTGGGGAAAGGGTCTTTATTATTATAATGTAAAGAACGAAACCACATACCTGTTCAAATATGCGAAGAAGCCTAAGAGCGGCTGTATCCTGGATGGCGACTTTAGCAACCTGAAGGATGTAGACGGCAAGCTGCTGGTTACTTATGGCGACGGAAAGCTGTGCCTGCTGGATGGCGACAAACAGAGCGTGCTCTGGTATAATACCTTCCTGAAAGACCATCGTCTTTGTGGAGATAATGGCGCTTACAGTTATGTAGAGAACAATCATACTTTCTGGGTTTCTACAGCAACAGAATCTTATGTCTTCAATTCTCTTAACAGACAATGGCTTACTGCCCGTTCTTATCTTGCACAGAGAGGAATTCTTGTTCCTGTAAAAGACCGTATCGTCATGCGCGACCTTCAGGTAGACCCAAATGGTGCCTTGTGGGTTGCTACCGATCATCATGGACTTTTCTATATTGATTTCAAGTCAAAGACTTTTCACCAGTATGTGCATAGTAATGCCCGGGGAAGTATTGTAGACAATTCTTTACAGAAGGTTTATATTGACAATTTCGGAGCCGTATGGGTGGGCAGCTATAAGAATGGTGTGGCTTATTATTCACCATCTTCCAGCAAGTTCAATACCATTCCGCTCGGCGATGTCTGTACCATTACGCAGGATTTGGCAGGAAATCTGTGGTGTGGAACCAACGATATGGGAATCGTGGGTTATAATCCTGTAACCGGACAGACCTGGCATTTCGGTAAGGCTCAGACGGGGCTTGGCTCGGATGTCGTGGTGAGTAGCGTGACCATGAAGGATGGAACCATGTATTTCGGAACCTTCAACGGCGGCTTTACCCAGTTTAAGAATGGCAGGTGGAAGACTTTCAATATTTCCAATAGCGGATTGGCTAATAATAGCGTCTGGTGCTTCCAGGAAGACCCTCAGCATCGTCTGCTTATCGGTACTTTGGGAAGTGGTGTGCAGATTTTTGATCCTGTCACAGAGAAATTCTCTACCTTCAATATTGCCAATTCGGGAATAACGAGCAATTTCATCAATTCCATTTTCCTGCTCAATAATCATGAGGCTCTGATAGGTCATTCCCAGTATATTTCTGTCTTTGATCTTCATAGTAGGAAGATGACTAACATCAATAGTACCAAGGACGGAACTCCTTTCGGGAGTCCTTCTATCAATTATGCGATGAAGGATAGCCGTGGCATCTTGTGGATGGCTTCGCCTGGAGGAATTTCGATGTATGACAGCAGCAACGGACAGTATGAATCCATCAACGAACTGAATGGAACCACAGGAGCTGTGGGCTGTGCGGTTGTTGAGGACAAGCAGCATAATATCTGGCTGGTTTCCGAGTTTATCGTCACCCGTGTAACCTTGACCAAGGATGCTCAGGGCAAGTGGAATCTTACCATGATCTGTTTCAATTCGCTGGATGGATTGCAGAGCCGTCAGTTTAATATCCGTTCTGCCTATCTGATGCGAAACGGAGCGATTGCCGTGGGTGGTCAGGACGGTATCAACATCATCCGGCCTAGAACCATCCGCACCAGCAGGCAGCAGGCTCATGTGCTCTTCAGCGGATTTGTTCTCTTTGACCATCCTCTTACTGCGGGCGAAAAGTTCGAGGGCAGAGTGCCACTCAAATTATCGCTCGACAGCAATCCGGAACTTGACTTGAGTTATAAGGACAAGGCGTTTACCATCCAGCTGGCTTCCAATCAGGTGTCGCTTCCGGCACGTTGCCGTTTCCTTTATCGCATGAAGGGATTGAATGATAAGTGGATGATGACTCCTGACGGAAGATCGGAAGTTACATTTACCAATCTCCTTTCAGGCAACTATGTGCTCGAAGTGAAGGTGGTGAATGGAGACGGAACCGTGAGCGAAGAGGTGAGCCGGCTGAAGGTTCATATCCATCCGCCGTTCTATCTCTCTACCTGGGCCATCATTATTTATCTGCTCCTCGTTGTGGCTGCGTTCTGGTACTATCGCCGCCGCATGATAGAGAAGCAGAGAGTGAAGTATGAAATCCAGATCAGGGAAGACAGCATCAAGAAGACCCGTGAGATGAACGAGTTGAAGCTCAACTTCTTTACCAATGTGAGCCACGAGCTTCGAACTCCGCTCACCCTGATTATCTCGCCTCTTGTTACCATGATTCGGGATGAGGGTGACCCAGAGAAGCGCAGAAAGCTCGAGCTGATTCATCGTAATGCAACCCGACTGCTGAATCTGGTCAACCAGATTCTGGATTTCCGCAAGTTCGACCAGAACAAGGAGAAGCTGTCTCTTGCCCGTATGGACATCGTGAGCTTCGTGGACAATATCTGCAATTCGTTCAGAATCCTGGCTAATAATAAGGTGAATCTGTCTTTCGAGTCGTATACTTCCAAGCTGATCATGACCTTTGATGCAGACAAGGTGGGCAAGATTGTCAATAATCTCCTCAGTAACGCCTACAAGTTCACTCCAGACGGAGGATCTATTACGGTTAGACTTTCCGTAGCCTTGGGCGTAGAGGTAAAAGACCATACCCACGACATGTTGCGCATCAGCGTAGCCGATAACGGCAAGGGAATCAGCGATGAGGAGAAGAAGCACGTCTTCGAGCGTTTCTATCAGGTGAACGGCACGGAAATGCAGCCTGCCGGTGGAAGCGGAATCGGCCTCAACCTGGTGAAGAAGTTTACAGAACTTCACGGAGGTCAGGTAGAAGTAAGAGACAACGATGGCGGCGGTTCAGTCTTTATCGTAGACTTGCCGATGGATGATGGCGGAGCTGCCAAGACCAACGCCCATCTGGAATCCATGCGTGTGGCTCCAGTCATCGCTACCGTTCATAAGGCAGAAGATACGATGGAAGAAACGGTAGAGGAGGGAGGCTCTTCTGATGCGCTCTATGGCGTTCATCGTTCATCGCTAACCGCCAAGCCTGCCCGCAAGAACTATGTGGCTAAGGTGCTTCTGGTAGATGATAGCGATGACTTCCGCGAGTTTATGCGTGATGTGCTTACCGACTATCAGGTCATCGAGGCCGTGAACGGTAAGGATGCCTGGCAGAAGATTATCGAGGTTCGCCCGGACGTCATCCTCTCCGACGTGATGATGCCTGTGATGGACGGAATCGAGCTCTGCCGCATGGTGAAGAGCAACGAGGAGACGGCTTCCATTCCGTTTGTGATGCTGACTGCGCGTCTGGCTACCGACCATCAGGTAGAGGGATTGGAGAGTGGAGCAGACGATTACATCATCAAGCCGTTCAATATCGATATGCTCAATCTGCGCATCCGCAATCTCTTGGGTTGGGCACGCCGTTCTGCCCGTCGTTCTTTCCTTGATAAGAATAAGGAAGAGAAGAAGGATTCAAGCCAGCCTAAGGAGAGAGTGATTCCTAAGGGAGAACTGGGCGACTTTGAAATGACAGCCAGCGACCGCAAGTTCCTGGCAGATGTGGATAAATACATCAAGGACATGATGGGCGATCCGGATACTTCGGTAGAGTCGATGAGTGCTCATCTTTGCATGTCGCGCGTCCAGCTCTACAAGCGTATGGTTTCGCTCACGGGTACCACTCCTTCAGAGTATCTGCGTGCCAAGCGCATCAAGCGGGCTGAAGAGCTGATTCATAGCGACGAGCTGAACATCAGCGAAATCGCTTATACGGTAGGTTTCAACAATCCTCGCTATTTCACCAAATACTTTCAGGAGGCTTATGGACTGACGCCTTCCCAGTATAAGAAGAAACTGAATGGCGAGAGAATCTAATCATAGGAATCCATAGGAATCTCTTGATTTCTTGTTAACGAAAAGGGTATAAAATGTGGTAATTAACATTTTATACCCTATTTTGTTACATTTCCACGTATTATTATCACTAAAAAGAAGTAATTTTGCAGGCAGATATTCAATCTAATAATCATAAGTTTAAAAAACTTGTATAAACAATATAGTATGAAGCTAACTAAGACGTTATTGATTTCAGCCGTTTTGCTGATGAGCGCTTCTGGGCTCCAGGCAGCAGGCTTTATTCAGAAAGGTAACTATCTTACCGTTCAATTGAAACAGCACCAGAATTTTGGTCCTAGTCAGATTCGCCTCCAGGTGGTGAGCGATAAGATTATCCGTGTGCAGGCTACTGCCGAGCAGGGATTCCGCGACAAGCAGAGTCTCATCATCGTGCCTCAGAAAGGCAAGGCTAATTATAAGGTAGAGGAACAGGGCGAACAGCTCATCATTACCACAGCCGCCATGCGCGCCGTGTTGAATGAGGCTACCGGTCAGATTACATTCTATGATTTGAAGGATCATGTGCTCCTCAACGAGGTGGCTCAGGGTGGTAAGACTTTCAAGCCTTTTACCGTTCCTGACCGTGAGATTGGCGTAGACATCGCCAAGGTTCCTGAATCTCAGAAGCACGGATGGTCATGGAGAGCCCTCTTCGATTCTCCAGACAACGAGGCTTTCTATGGGCTCGGTCAGCATCAGAGCGAGGAACTCAACATGAAGGGCAAGAACGAAGACCTCTTCCAGTATAATACGAAGGTGAGTGTGCCTTTCGTCATTTCCAACAAGAACTACGGTATTCTCTGGGATTCCTATTCTTATTGCCGTTGGGGTAATCCGGAAGATTATCTCCAGCTCAACCGTGCCTTCAAGCTTTACGACAAGGACGGAAAGGAAGGTCAGCTTACCGGTACTTACGTGGACAAGAACGGACAGAAGATTGTTCGTGGCGAAGACAGCATCTACTTTGAATATGCGATGCCTGAGACTTCTGAAATCTGCAACAAGACCGACAAGGGCGGTATCCAGAACCTGCCTAAGGGCTTTGCCCTGAATGGTTCCAAGGTGGTTTACGAGGGTTATGTGGAGGCTCCAACCAACAGTTTCTACCAGTTTATCCTCTACTATGCCGGCTACATGAAGATTTATATCGACGGCAAGCTGGTTGTGCCTGAGCGCTGGCGTACAGCCTGGAATCCTAATTCCTTCAAGTTTGAAACTCCAATCAGGAAGGGCGTAAAGACTCCTATCCGCATCGAGTGGCAGCCGGATGGCGACGTTTCCTACTGCGGTCTTCGCGTAGCTGCTCCTCGTTCAGAGGCTGAGAAGAACCAGCTGAGCATCTGGAGCGAAATGTCTCCTGACATGGATTACTACTTCATTGCCGGTCAGAACCTCGACGAGGTGATTTCGGGCTACCGTACGCTTACCGGCAAGGCTTCGCTCTATCCTAAGTGGACCCTCGGTTTCTGGCAGAGCCGTGAGCGCTATAAGAGCAGCAAGGACATCGAGGAGAACCTCAAGAAGTTCCGCGACCTGAAAATTCCTGTAGACAATATCGTTCAGGACTGGAACTACTGGAAGCTCGATTCATGGGGAAGCCATGAGTTTGAGGCGGCACGTTATCCTAATCCGCAGGCGATGCTCGATAGCGTGCATGCCATGAACGGAAGATTCATGATTTCCGTATGGCCTAAGTTCTACGATACCGTCAAGAACTATAAGGAACTCGACAGCAGGGGCTGGATGTATCATCAGGCTATCAAGGACGATATTCATGACTGGCTCGGCTTCCGCGGCTCTTTCTATGATGCTTATGATGCTGGTGCACGAAAGATGTTCTGGCGCCAGATGGACGAGAATCTCTATACCAAGTATAAGTTAGGAATTGACGCATGGTGGATGGATGCATCAGAACCAAACGTTCGCGACTGTACTCCGATGTGGTACCGCAAGGCCCTTTCCGGTCCTACTGCCCTCGGAACATCAACCGAATATTTCAACGCTTACAGCATCGTGAATGCTGACGCCATCTATCATGGCCAGCGTAGCGTGAATCCTAACCAGCGTGTCTTCCTCCTTACCCGTTCGGGCTTTGCAGGCGAGCAGCGCTACAGCACGGCTACCTGGTCGGGCGATATTGCTACCCGTTGGGAGGACATGCGCGCTCAGATGACTGCCGGCTTGAACTATTCTATGGCGGGTCTGCCTTTCTGGGGAATGGACCAGGGTGGTTTCTGCGTAGAGAACCGCTACGTGGCTGCCCAGCAGGAGTTCGACAAGACCGGTAAGGAGAATGCCGACTTGAAGGAGTGGCGTGAGTTGCAGGCTCGCTGGAACCAGTTCGGCTGCTTCGTTCCGCTCTATCGTGCTCATGGCCAGTGGCCATTGCGTGAGGTCTGGAATATTGCGCCAGCCAATCATCCGGCTTACAAGACCATCGTGGCTTACGACAAGCTCCGTTACCGTCTGATGCCTTACCTCTACAGTATGGCGGGTATGGTTCATTTCAAGGATTACACCATGATGCGTGGATTGGTAATGGACTTCAACGGCGATGATAATGTTTACGACATCAAGGACCAGTGGATGTTCGGTCCTGCCCTGATGGCTTGTCCTGTAGGCGAGTATCAGAAGTACAGCCGTAACGTTTATCTTCCTAAGCAGAAGGGCTGGTACGATTTCTATACCGGCAAGCATTATGCAGGTGGTCAGACCATCGTAGCCGATGCGCCATTCGAGAAGATTCCTGTCTTCGTACCAGAGGGTTCTATCCTTCCTGTAGGTCCGGAGATGGAGTGGAGCGACCAGAAGAAGGCTGAGCTCATCTACCTCTATGTCTATGCAGGCAAGGACGGTTCTTATACGCTCTATGAGGACGAGGGAACCAACTACAACTACGAGAAGGGCAAGTATGCTATGATAGACTTCAAGTATAATGATGCCCAGAAGACCCTGACCATTGGTGCTCGCAAGGGTTCATTCGACGGAATGCTGCAGAAGCGTCGCTTCAACGTGATTCTAGTGAATGCCCAGAACAACCAGGGCGTTAACCTCGCCAAGGCTCCTAAGGGCAAGATGGTGAAGTATGCCGGTCAGGCAGTAACTGTAAAATTGAAGTAATCTAATCTCCCGCAGATTTCACAGATTACACAGATATCTGTAACTCTCTTTCTGGAAAGATGAATCTGTGAAAATCCGTGCAGTCTGTGGGATTTTTTATATTGATAGGAAAGAATGAATAAGAAAACAATATTTAGCGTTGCCTTGATGAGCGGTCTTTTCGCTCTTCCGATGAGTGCCCGTGAACATCTGTCTTTTGATAAGGGCTGGCTTTTCACTCTGGCTGATTCTGCCGGAATGTGGAAAGCGGATTATGCTGACGCCCATTGGCGAAGCCTGAATCTGCCTCATGACTGGGCGATAGAGGGCGATTTCTCGCCAGGCAATCCTTCGGGAGCCAGCGGAGGCGCTCTGCCAGGCGGAATAGGATGGTACAGAAAGCATTTCTCCCTGAATCCTCATGAGAAGTACGACCGCTTTACCATTACCTTCGATGGAGTTTACATGAACTCTACCGTCTACATCAACGGTCATCAGCTCGGAACCCGTCCTTACGGCTACAGTACTTTCGAGTACGACCTTACACCTTATATTAATAGGAAGGGTGATAATGTGATTGCCGTGAAGGTGGATAATAGCGACCAGCCTAACAGCCGATGGTATTCGGGCTGCGGAATCTATCGCCACGTCTGGCTCACCAAGACCATGAAGAAGGCTTACATTCCTCAATGGGGGCAGTATGTTTCTACCACTCCTCAGGGTGATGTCAGGGTGAAGACGGATTTTGCAGCTTCCGGCAACAGGATGAAACTCTCTGTCCGTAACACCATCTATGATGCTGCAGGAAAGATTGTAGCAAAGAGTAAAGGTGATCAGGAACAGAAACTGCAGGTGAAGAATCCGCATCTCTGGGACATCGGAAAGGGATATCTCTATACCGTCAAGAGTGAGCTGATTCTAAACGGAAAGGTAGTGGATGTATCCACAACCACTACAGGCTTCCGCGATGTGAAGTTTGATGCCAGGAAGGGATTTTTCCTCAATGGCAGGAATATCAAGCTGAATGGAGTCTGCGAGCATCATGATTTCGGCTGTCTGGGTGCTGCCGTAAACGAGGATGCGATGCATCGCAAGCTCACCATCCTGCGCAACATGGGCGTGAACGCCATCCGGAGCAGCCATAATCCTCCGGCTCCTGAACTCCTCAACATGTGCGATTCGATGGGAATCCTCGTCATGGACGAGAGTTTCGACATGTGGCGACGCAAGAAATCGAATGGCGACTACGCCCGATTCTTTGATGAATGGCACAAGCGCGACCTCTCTGACCTGGTGAAGCGCGACCGCAATCATCCTAGCATCATCATGTGGAGCATCGGCAACGAGGTGCTGGAGCAATGGTCGGATGCTGCGGCAGATACGCTTTCGCTGGAGCAGGCGAATCTGATTCTGAATGCAGGTCATGATGCTTCTACGCTGGCGCATGGCGATGAGCTGAGCGTGAATTCGCTCCTTACCCGGCATCTTGCCCGGATAGTCAAGGAGTATGATCCGTGGGGAATGCGACCGGTTACGGCTGGCTGTAATGAGCCCGATCCGAAGAACCATCTCTTCAAGAGTGGAGCCATCGACGTGATTGGGTTCAATTACCATCATCAATGGGTGAAGGATGTTCCGAAGAACTTCCCTGGCAAGCCTTTCATCATGTCGGAGAGTGTCTCTGCCCTGCAGACGCGCGGCTTTTACATGATGCCTAGCGACAGTATCTATTCGGCTCCTAAGGAGTGGTGGCTGCCGTACTACGACCCTTCCTTCAAGTGCTCGGCTTATGATAATATGCATGCTTCATGGAGCAGCACGCACGAGGAGACATGGGATGTGGTGAAACATAATGATTTCGTGGGCGGACAGTTTATCTGGACCGGTTTCGATTATATAGGCGAACCTACTCCTTATGCTTATCCGGCGCGAAGCAGCTACTTCGGAATCATCGACCTGGCAGGTCTCCCGAAGGACACTTATTTTATGTATCAGAGTGAGTGGACGCAGAAGAACGTGCTTCATCTCTTCCCTCATTGGAACTGGATTCCGGGACAGACCATCGACATGTGGTGCTACTACAACAACGCAGACGAGGTGGAACTCTTCGTGAACGGCAAGAGCCAGGGTGTTCGCAAAAAGACCGTCTATGGTGAGAAGAACGAGGGTGAAGCCTTCCGGAAGAGTACGGAATATCACGTGATGTGGCGAGTTGAATTCCAGCCGGGCGAAGTAAAGGTGGTGGCTAGAAAGGACGGCAAGCTGGTGGGCGAGCAGACCATCAGGACTGCGGGGGCTCCTCATCACATCGTCTTGAAGAAGACCTATCAGGGCAATCTGGCTTATGGATCAGCAGAACCTACAACCTTCGTAGAAGTGAATGTGGTGGATAAGGACGGAAATCTCTGCCCGAATGCCGAGAACCAGATTTTCTTCTCTTCCGATGCTCAGATTCTGGGTACGGATAATGGTTGCCAGACCTCTCTGGAGCGTTTTACCGACCCTCATCGCAAGGCGTTCTTCGGCAAGTGCGTGGTGGTATTGAAGGGCAAGGGTAAGCTCCAGGCAAAGGCTGTTGACCTGAAGGAAGCGGCTTTGGAATTATAGAATAAAAAATCTTTTGAATCATGAGAAAATCACTTTTAACCCTTTGTGTCCTGAGCCTGCCGATGGCAGGACAGGCACAGCTTAAAACTAATAATGGCATAGAATACTTACAATGCCAGGCGCCCGATGTTTCGGGCGATTTCTGCGATTTGGCAAATACTTATTTCCTTGCCGACAGCATCGCCGACTTCGACCTGAACAAGGGCGAAGGACTGCTCAACTGGAAGCGTTACCGGCTGGCACCCCGACAGGCTTTCAACCTCAACGGTTATTGGCCGGTCAGGATGAAGATGCTCGATTTCCCCGACACCCAGTACGATAACGACCCAAACCTGAAAATCAGGATTCAGAAGATTGATGACAGAACCCTGCGCATTACCGTCTTTACTTCGCCTATCGAACCTAAGATGGACGAGGCCAACGACCCGATGTTCTCGCCTGAGTTTATCTCCGGTAACTTCGGCAACGGGAATGCCCGCATGGGGAAGGGTAGATGGAACACGTCGGCGTCGGCACAAAGCATTATTTATAAAAACGGAAATGGAGAGCTGGAAATCCAGAAGTATCCATTCCGATTGATACTTCGCGATGCGAAAGGAAAAATACTTACACAAACTCGACATATAATAGACAACGACAGTACGCAGGTAAAACTCCTGCCGTTTAATTTCATCAAGCGCGGAAGCGACAATTCGCGCAGCATCAACCCCGTCTTCATGCTTTCGCCGGGAGAGAGAATCTATGGTTGCGGAGAGAGTTTCACCTCGCTCAACAAGGTGGGGCAGAAGGTGAATATTTCCGTGGTAGACCCGCAGGGTCCTGAAACCGACGGAATGTACAAGCCTGTGCCTTTCTATTTCTCCAATCGTGGCTATGGAATATTTATGCATACTTCGGCTCCTACTACTGCCGATTTCGGAGCCAGCTACATCGGAGCTCAGCGCCTGTTTATGGGCGATGAGACGATGGACTTCTTCGTCTTCTTCGGAGAGCCAAAGGAGATTCTGGATAAATATACCAACGTTACGGGCAAGTCGCCGATGCTGCCTCTCTGGACTTTCGGCACCTGGATGAGCCGCATTTCCTACTTCTCGCAGAAAGAGGGTCTGGAGATTGCACACCAGCTGAGAGCCAACCGCATTCCTGCCGACGTGATTCATTTCGACACGGGATGGTTTGGCGTAGACTGGCAATGTGACTATGAGTTTGCCAAGGACCGCTTCAAGGACCCTGTGGGAATGCTGAAGACCCTGAAGAAGGAAGGTTTCCATACCTGCCTGTGGCAGTTGCCTTATTTCACTCCGAAAAATCGTTACTTCCACGAACTGGTAGAAGGTGGAATGGCGGTAAGAAATGCCAACGGAACGCTCAATTATGAGGATGCTGTGCTCGACCTGAGCAATCAGAAGACCGTAAGCTGGTATCAGGACAAGATAGCCCATCTCATCCGGCAGGGAGTAGGCGTCATCAAGTGCGATTTTGGCGAGGCGGCTCCTTATGATGGTCTTTACGCCAGCGGCAAGACAGGCTTTTATGAGCACAATCTCTATCCTCTGCGTTATAATAAGGCGCTCTGGGAAGCCGTGAAGGCAAATTCTGCCGACCATGAGGGCGTAATCTGGGCACGAAGTGCGTGGGCAGGAAGCCAGCGTTTCCCTCTCCATTGGGGTGGCGATGCGGCTACCAACGAGATTGGAAGCGTAGGAATGCTGGGCGATTTGCGAGGCGGCTTGAGTTTCGGATTAAGCGGTTTCTCTTTCTGGAGTCATGATATGGGTGGCTTTGTAACCCAGAGTCCTGACGATCTGTACCGTCGCTGGTTGCCGTTCGGTTTCCTGAGTTCCCATACCCGTGCTCATGGAGCGCCTCCTACCGAGCCTTGGCTCATCAGCAAGGATTTTACGGATGCTTTCCGTGCCAATGCCGAGATGAAGTATCAGCTGATGCCTTATGTCTATGCGCAGGCTAAGGATTGTTCGGAGAAGGGCTTGCCGATGGTTCGTGCGCTCTTCGTAGAGTTCCCGCATGATGCGGGTGCCTGGTTGGTAGAGGATGAGTACATGTATGGTTCCCAGCTGCTGGTGGCTCCGCTCCTGGAGTCGGGCAGTAGCCGTACGGTTTATTTGCCTAAGGGTAAATGGATTGATTATCAGAGCGGTAAGGTTTACGAGGGTGGCTATCAGGAGATTTCCATCCCTACGGCTCAGGAGGTGAAGGCTTATGCTGAGGCTTCGGGCTCGGCAACGGTTTCCCAGCCTCTTCCTTGCATTATTCTGGTCAAGGATGGCAGTTTGATTCCTCAGGTTCCTGTGGCTCAGAGCACGGACAAGATTAATTGGAGCAAGCTCTCAATGCGTACGTTCAAGGCTGATGCAGCCGAATGCGTAGGCTATCTTTATCTGCCGGGAAGCGAGAAGATTGCAATCGTAAAGCGAGAGTTTTATGATTCTACCATTTGAAAAAATGCTATCATAAAAAATATTATTTTTAGAAATGCTGTCATAAAAAAATCCTTCGGAAGTAATGCGATGTTTACTTCCGGAGGACTTTTTTTGTAGATGATGGTATGATTAATATGTTGTATCTTTTTTACTCGATGATGCTTTGCAGCAACCCCTGGCAGGCATCTTCCAATAGGGTGATGACCAGTTCAAAATCGCCCATGTCGCCATAATATGGGTCGGGAACGGTGGTGTATTCACGATGGTGGGTCAGGAAATCGGCCATCCGGACCACTTTGTCCTTATCTGCCTGGCAGGAAGCCATGGAGGTAATGGCACGGTAATTCTCATTATCCATCACCACGATGGTTTCGAATCTTCCGAAATCTGACTTCTGGAACTGGCGGGCGTGGCTGTTGAAATTGTAGCCATGCTCGGCGCCACATTTCCGCATGCGGCTGTCAGGCAACTGCCCCACGTGCCAGTTTCCGATTCCGGCAGAATCGATTTCGAATTCATCTGCCAGTCCAGCCTTCTCTACCAGACTCTTCATGATGCCCTCGCCGGCTGGCGAACGGCAAATGTTGCCGAGGCAAATAAATAAAACGGTATGTTTACCTTTCTTTGTCATAAATATTATATTTAAATGTTTGTCAAGTTTAGCGAGTTCGCCCCGCACGCCCTGAAAGGGCAGAAGCTCCTAGCCCAGGGCAACGCCCTGGGTATAAACAGCAGTCAGCAAGGCGCCCTGTAAGGGCAAAAGCTTTAGAATATGGGTAATAAAGCTTTTGCCCTTACAGGGCGTATATTTATAACTCCCTACAACCCAGTGCGTTGCCCTGGGATGGGAGCTTCTGCCCTTTCTGGGCGTATTGCTGAAATCAACCTTCGTCTGTTTGAAATCAACCATTACCGTCCTTTATCGGGAGATAATATTTTTAGTCGATTTCCTCGTCAGCCTCATAACCGCCCATCTCGCGGATGGCGTTCTTCAGCATGGTGTACTGCTGGTAGAGGTTGTTCACAGCCTCTTCACCCTGGGTATAATCGTGCATTGGCGCCTTGAGGAAGAAACTCAGGAAGCGCTGGATGCCGTAACGGCCGGCACGGGCTGCAAGGTCGCTCAACAGACAGAGGTCGAGCAGCAATGGAGCGGCAAGGATGGAGTCGCGGCACAGAAAGTTGATCTTGATTTGCATTGGATAACCCATCCAGCCGAAGATGTCGATGTTGTCCCAACCTTCCTTGTTGTCGTTGCGAGGAGGATAATAGTTGATGCGAACCTTGTGATAATACTGAGTGTCCTCATCGTTGCCATGGCCGTAGAGGTCTGGCTGGACTTCTGGCTTCAGGATAGTCTCAAGGGTAGAGAGCTTGCTCACTTCCTTGGTATGGAAGTTGGCTGGCTCATCGAGAACGAGACCGTCGCGGTTGCCCAGAATGTTGGTAGAGAACCAACCGTTCAAGCCGAGGCAGCGGGTGCCGATGATAGGAGCAAAACCACTCTTTACGAGAGTCTGACCAGTCTTGAAGTCCTTGCCTGCGATAGGCATGTGGGTCTTCTCGGCGAGTTCCCACATGGCAGGAATGTCAACTGTTGTGTTAGGAGCACCCATGATGAAAGGAGCACCCTCCGTAAGGGCTGCATAAGCGTAGCACATGGATGGAGCGATGTGCTGGCGGTCGTCAGCCTTCATCGCAGCCTCGAGAGCTGCCAATGAGCCGTGGATTTCCATATCTACCGGTACGTAGATTTCGGTAGATGCTGCCCAGGCTACGACGATGCGGGAGCAGCCGTTCTTCTCCTTGAAGTCGCGGATGTCCTGACGCAGAGCCTCCACCATTTCCCAGCGGGTCTTGCAGTCCTTCACGTTGTCGCCATCCAGACGCTTGGCGTAGTTCTTGTCGAAGGCAGCCTTCATTGGAACCACCTTCTCCAGCTCCTCGCGCACAGGGTTGATATCCTTCTCCTTCAGAACCTCGGCATACATAGCAGCCTGGTAAGCATTCTGCGGATAAACATCCCAAGTGCCGAATACGATGTCGTTGAGATCTGCCATAGGCACGATGTCCTTGTAGTGAAGATACTTCTTGTCTGCACCCTTGCCCACGCGAATCTTATCGTATTGAGTCATTGAACCTACTGGCTTTGCAAGTCCCTTGCGAGCCATAAACACACCAGTCATGAATGTAGTAGAAACTGCACCACAACCTACAACCATGATACCCAGCTTGCCATCAGCTGGTTTAACCTTGTTTTGTTCCATTATCTAAAAAAATTAATGTATTATAAAGTCTTCTAATTCTATTGTTCAGTATGTCTATCTGGATTGCAAAGGTAAGGAAAACTGATGGAATAAGTGTAGTTTTTTGGAAATATCTGCAATAAATTTAGAAATATTAGCATTAGAATGATAAAAAAAACGATAAAAAGTAAGTATCTTTGCAAAAGAGTTTATAATCAGAAGAAACAATTATCTACATTTTTTTTATAGCATGACAATAACGCTTATTATATTAATCATTACGGTTGCCATGTTTATATGGGGCAGGGTGAGGGCTGATATTGTGGCTCTTACTGCCTTGGCAGCACTCTTGGTTCTCGGAATCCTGACGCCGGCAGAGGCTCTTGCCGGCTTCTCTTCGCCCATCGTCATCATGATGATAGGCCTCTTCGTGGTGGGTGGAGCCATCATGCAGACCGGCCTTGCCAAGCTGACGGGCAATAAGCTGATGGCGCTCTCCCGTGGCAACGAAACCGTTACCTTCCTCCTCGTGATGCTGGTAACCTCGTTTATCGGAGCCTTCGTGAGCAATACCGGAACCGTGGCGCTGATGATGCCTATCATCATGAGTCTGGCTGCAGGTTCGGGCATGCAGTCATCGCGATTCCTCATGCCGCTCGCCTTTGCAGGAAGCCTGGGCGGAATGCTCACCCTCATCGGTACGCCGCCCAACCTGGTCATCGACGAGGTGCTTACCGAGGCAGGATTCAAGCCCCTGGCGTTCTTCTCCTTCTTCCCCGTGGGAATCATCGTCATCGCCATCGGAATCATCGTCCTCATGCCCCTGAGCAAAATCTTCCTCAGCAAGAAGCAGAACGGGAAGAAAAAGAAGAACGGAAAGTCGCTCGATGACCTGGTAGACGAATACCAGCTGCTAGACAACCTGCATCGCTACATCGTGCCAAGCAAGCGGACGGCTGCAGCCATCGATGAGAATGGGCAGATGATGGACATCGTGGGCAAGACCCTCAAGGACCTCAGCATCCAGAAGAAATATGGCGTGAGCATCATCGAGATAAGAAACGAGAAGAAATCGCGACTGGGACTCGTGAAGGACGTCAACCAGAACATGGCGAAGAGCAGCAGCACCATCGCCGTGCACGACACCTTATATATAATAGGTGACGAGGAGAAGATTGAACGGTTTGCGCAGGATTACGACCTGAGGAAGATGAAGGACGTGAAGATTGATTTCTACGACCTGGGGCTGACCGAGATTGTTGTGATGCCTACTTCCAATTTTGCCGGATTGCGAATTGGAGATGCTAACCTGCGCAAGCGCTTCGGCATCAACGTGCTGGGCGTGAAGCGAGGCGGAAGCTCTTCTGACGGCAAGGTGGGAAAGGAATATATTACTGACAATCTGATAGCCACCAGGCTGCATGTGGGCGATATGCTCCTGGTGCAGGGAGAGTGGACCAACCTGGCCCATCTTACGGCAGATACCACCAACTGGGTGGTGCTGGATCAGCCGGAGAAGACGGCAGACAAGGTGCTCCTGGACTACAAGGCTCCTGTGGCTGCAGCCATCATGCTCTTGATGATAGCGATGATGGTGTTCGACTTCATCCCCGTGGCTCCGGTCACGGCGGTCATCATCGCCGGACTGCTTACCGTCTTTGCCGGATGCTTCCGCAACGTGGAGGCAGCCTACAAGACCATCAACTGGGAGAGCATCGTGCTGATAGCCGCCATGATGCCGATGTCTACGGCGCTGGAGAAGACTGGAGCTTCGGCCCTGGTTTCGCAGGGACTGGTAGACAGTCTCGGCTCGATGGGACCGACGGCTCTGCTTGCCGGAATCTACTTCACCACTTCGCTCATGACGATGTTCATCAGCAATACCGCCACGGCTGTGTTGATGGCTCCTATCGCCCTGGTGGCAGCCCAGCAGGTGGGCGTGAGTCCTTATTCCTTCCTCTTTGCGGTAACGTTGGGTGCCAGCATGTGCTTTGCCTCTCCGTTCTCCACTCCGCCTAATGCGCTGGTGATGAAGGCGGGTGGCTATACGTTCATGGACTACGTGAAGGTAGGTTTGCCGTTGCAGATCATCATCGGCGTGGTGATGACCTTCGTGCTTCCGCTCCTGTTCCCGTATTGATTTTATTTCAATCAATTCCCTCATTTGCGAAATTACTGAACTTTAGAAGTGTTAAGGGGAAGTTAAGGGACAAATGTCCTACGTTATACGACAAAAGACTATTGTCTCTTAACTTCCTGAACGACCGAAGGGAGTGATAACTTCTTTAACTTCAATCAATTCCCTCTTTTGCGAAATGCTGGAAAAAGATAATCCCCAATCTCTTGGTGCTCCCGATGAGTCCGAGGATTGGGGATTTTCTATCTTGGTAGTAGGACTACATGCCTACGTCTCCTTCAGCGTCTCCACCGCTGGTGCCACCGCCTTCGGTATTGCCTGAGCCACCACCTTCGGTATTGCCTGAGCCGCCGCCTTCGGTATTGCCTGAACCGCCACCTTCGGTATTGCCTGAGCCGCCACCTTCGGTTCCACCTCCGTTTGGATCCTTGTCTGGGTCTTCCACGTTGCCGCCATCGCCCGAAGTAACGTTCTTCACCACCTTGCCGTTGCGGTCGATACAGGTAATCTGGATAGGAGTTCTCTGCAGCTCATCCTTGATATCCACGTTTGGGGTGAAGATAACTCTGCGGGTGGTGATGAGGCTACCTGCCACCTCACCCACGGTAGCCACACTCTTGGCTCGCACGCCGAATCTCATGGTTCCCAACCCCGGGATGGCAACGGAGTGTCCTTCGGTAGACCATGTCTTGATAACTTCGCCGGCAGCATCCCAGCATGCCTGCATCACGCCGCGGCTCACGCCACTTCTCAGAGCCGCCTCCTTGATAACCTTGCTCTCCGGGAGCTTGTTGTAAAGCTCGGTACTGAGAACGTAACGATACTTACCTTTCAACTCACCCACCTGGATGAGGGTTTCCTTTGCTTTCAAATTAATTGCCATAATCTTCTTGAATTTTAAATTGTTAATAAATTGATAAAAAAATAAATATAAAGCTTTCCCCCCTTTCAGGGCGTGCCCATCTAGCCCGCCTTCCAGCCCGCCTTCTAGCCTCCGTTCTTGCCGAGCCAGAAAAGGAGCGCAAGGCTCGTAGCTCCCTTCTAGCCCGCCTTCCAGCCTCCGTTCTTGCCGAGTCAGAAAAGGAGCGCAAGGCTCGTAGCTCCCTTCCAGCCCCCGTTCCCAGCGATTCCATCGCTGGTCCCCCCTAGGCGTTCCGGCGTTTTTGCAAACCATCTTCACCTGATGGTGATGGTTGGCACGAAGTGCGAAGAGTCGGCTCGCGTGGTGATGTTGTTTTCCTGCTGCTGCCTCTGGTTCTTCCCGATCACGAGACCCGCGGTACACGAGCTGGTGAGGAAGGTGACGATGGCGGAGCACACGGCCACGATGAGATACTTGATGAATGCTTTCATATTTGGGTTCATACGCTTCTCTTGCCCCCTATTAACTTTCCGTCTTCTTTTTTAAAAAGAAGAAAGAGAAGGACTCGTATCAGGGCTTGGAGTCGAGGTTGATAACTTGATGCATTCGGGATAATCTTATCCGGAATATCTCCCAGATGCCTTTTTTCATTTTTCCAACTGGAGAAATATTTTTCTCCAACTAGGAAAGTGATTTTCCAGCGCTTTCTGAATCACGATGCAAAGATACAAAATCCCCCACAGTCAGTTGGGCGATGGCATGTGAAGCCGTGCGATAGCGGAACATTTTTTAAAAAAATATAAAATCAGCCTAATTAATGGCCTTATATCGAGATAATTGATTATATTTGCTAAAAAATAGGAGGCATAAGCCTTGGTATAAAATTAAAGCGTATGGAACAAGTAGGTTATAACAATATACATCTGGCTATCATGGCAATAGAGAAGGGGGCAAAAATAATGAATGTTCCTTCTAAAAACATGTATATGCGTTTGAAGAAACAAGGTCTCATCCATAATTTCCTTTTGCCATATTATGAAGAATTACATACCCAGAGTTCTGATTGGGTTGCAAGAACTACGGTTGAAACACTCAAAAACTGGGAGATGGCACAATGAAATTATTCCATGGATCATACATGAAAATAGAATATCCAGAAATCAGTAAAGGGCGTACTAAAGTTGATTTCGGGCAAGGGTTCTATTTAACTGGCATTAAGTCGCAAGCTGAAAAATGGTCTAAGGTTATTGCTATCAGAAAAGGACCTGCCTTTCGGCCAATCGTCAATATGTTTGAATTGAACGAAGATTTGTTTAACTTGTCGGATTTCCGTATCAAAAGGTTCAAAGAATACAATATAGAGTGGCTTCAATATGTTGTGGATTGTAGAAGAGGAGGTAATTTGCAAAAACAATATGACCTGGTAGAGGGTGGTGTAGCCAATGATAATGTAATCGACACAGTAGAAGATTTCGAAAATGGCAGAATTACTGCGGAACAGGCATTGGGACAGTTGGTGTATAAGCAAGTGAACCATCAAATTTGTATTCGTAATCAGCAAATTATCGACAAATACCTTCAATTCGTCTCATCCTATCAAATTTAGAAATTATGAGAGACTCTGTACTTTGGCGTAAACAAAGCCGTATCGTGATGTTGCTGGCAAAGGAGAAGAATATTACTCCAGAACAAGCTCTTGATATCTATTATTCTTCAAGAACCGCTCAGCTGTTGTCTGATCCTAATACAGGGTTGCAACTCATGAGCGATCAATATGTGCTTGAAGACCTTCTAAAAGAGCTGGAGGAAAGAGAAGTATCTGCAGCTTCCGGAATATCATAAATGAGCTCCAAACGCCAGTAACCAATTGGCTGGCGCTTGGGGCTTACTTATACTAAACTATCAACTCTAAACCTTATCCTGGTTCCCCCAGGTAATCTATGATAGCCTTCACCTGCTTGGGCGTAAAAGCCTTGCTCAGTTTGTGATAGCCCATTGCCAGGAGCTCCTCCCATAGCGGGTCGCATTGGTGGATCCATGCCATCAGATGGTTGACGGCTGTGCGTGGATTACTCTCGGGAAAGTACATCAGGGCAAGTTCCTTCTTGGTGTACGTACGAATGATAAATTCTTCCATATTCATCTTGTTTTAAAAATTGATAAACTCTATCTTTTTTCTTAAACTCTATTTTTTCTCTTTCAGATAATACTCGCTGAAATCCTTGCATCCTGGGGGCAGCTGGTGGTGCACCAGCGAGGGCAGAATCTCCTTGAGTTGCAGGAAGAGGCTTTCGCCCGGCGCATCCCTGTCGGGAAACATGTGCCATTCTATCTTGAGCTGCGAGCCGATTTCCGCCAGCCATTTCTTGTCGTCGGGGTTCAGCATCGTGGCAGAAGGAATGGCAATCGCCTTGTGTCCGGCAGAGAGCATTGCCCAGCAGTCGCTGCATCCCTCGGTGATGAAGAGCTGTTCGCCCGGCGCCATCCCCCTCACGATAGGCAGATTGTAGATGGAGCATTTTGCACCATAGGGAAAGCGGAATCGGGGAGTTGATTCCCCTTTCTTGTAATCCAGGTTCCTGTTCTGAATCCCAATCAGCTTCCCCTCCGTGCTGAAGTATGGAATCTGCAGCCAGTTTACGCCCTTCTTATCCGTCCAGGAAGTCAATCTGCACCATGCAGCCACTCTCTCATCAATCTTCCTCTCCTCGAAGAGAAACCTTTTGGCCACCAGGTTGAGCCAGGGATGCTCGAAGAATCTCGCATACCTGCTCGCATCAAAGGAGGAGGATTTTCCCGAAGAAGAACCTCCCGAATTATCTTCCGGGGAAGAACCACCGGATGAAGAGGCTCCGGGGGAAGAAGATGAGGAAGAAGCTTTTCTCTTCCTATCCTCTTCCAGTTGAACCTGATGTTCCTCCGCGAGCCATCGGCAAGCCGAGAGGAAATCCTTCCCCAGGTATTTCATCACCAGGTCGATGGTGCCCACGGAATTACCCATGCAGACATAGCAGCGACAGCTGTTCCTCCTCGTGTTGAACGAGAGGCTGGCATGGTGGTCGTCATGAAAGGGGCAGAGTGCCTTGTGCCGATCCACCTTTATCCCCATCTGTTCCGCAACCTTCTCTATCGGAAGGTCGCGCAGCTTTTGAATCTCATATTTTTCCATTCATCTTTTCTCTTTATAGAATTATGTTTATTTCTTCTCCTTCGCTTCCGGCGTGCCCGTAAGATACTCCTGCGTCTTGGTATAGAGCCCCGTCTGGTTGCTGTAGGTGATGAATTTTCGGTATACCCACTTGTAAAGTTGGTTTTTCGTGCCCTCCTTTGTCTTTCCCTGCGATATGCGGAGCGCTTCCAGTTGTGCCTCGTTAAATGAATTAGGCAGGTCGTCAAGTAAGTTCTTCGGACCTCTTCGCTGTGCCTCGCTCACAGAGTCGGCATCCTGATTCAATAAATCGGCAAAGAGTTTCGCCTTACTCCACATGTCGTGATACACCAGCCACTCCACCAGTTCGCCCATCGACTTCGTCCACGTCTGGTTGTTCAGCACCCAGAGCAGGCACCCCGCCTTCCATGCCGACACGATAGAGCGCTTCGAGATGTCCCAAAAAACATCGTCGTCTGTCAGGTCGGCAAGCGTAGCCATATCCTGAGCCAGTTGGTCTGTGAGTTTGTTCAGCGGTTTGATGATGAATCTGCCCTTGCAGATGCTGAGCTTCACCAGATATTCGTCGAGTTTTTTATAGAATACCTCATCATATTTTCCCTGTCTCGGAATTCTGCCGTCACGTCCCATTCTCGCCTTATACGAGAACACCATTCGTCCGAAGGTACCGTTGAAGAGTTCATTCTTATAGAATTTGCGGGCAGCATACGGAGTGGATGAGATGGTGAGGTTGGCACGAAGCACAGGATTGCCCGTCACGCCATCGGCAGTAGCTCTTAATGCTCCTGAGCGCTGGCGGTCGTAGATGTTGCGCAGCATCTGCGAAATCTGCTTATGCCCGCCGCACATCCTGTCCGCCATCTCCACTTCGGGCAGATTCAGGTACTGCGTTCTCTCGCCCAATTTCTCGCATCCCATGGCGTTCAGAATAAAGGCGGCATTGGTTACATCGGCAGGTGGAAACCAGAAACTCACGTCGGGTCTTACAGGCTTTTCCTTGTTGGCCGACTTGGATTTTATCTGTTTCTGCCATTCCACGAGCTTCTCCAATTCCTTCTCATCGTGTTCTCGGAAGTTTCGGCAGATGGCTTCCACTAAGTTTCCCAATTGACCTTTATTGCAGCCCGAATCTGCAACGAGATTGGCCATCATGCCACATGATTCCTTCCAACTGTGGTCGGGATACTGAAATTCCGTGCCGCTTACCTGCGCTCCAAGAATAGGGAAGAGCATAGGAACAAGGGGTTCGTGCATGTCTTTTGATACCTGAGAGAGCAAAAGTTGCACACATTCGGTGCCTTTTCCCAGTTTTGGCATCTTCGGAGCGGTGCTTTTTGTGATGTCGTATTTCAATTTTGTCTTGTTCATTTTTCGATAATGTGTTGATAATGAGCTTTCTAGAGGAAGTGGGGATTTGGAAAATCTTCCAATTCCAGTTCTTCCAATTAATTTTTTGAGGGTTGGCTACCAGTTCTTTCTTTATATAACTATCTATATATTAATTAGTTATAGAATCTATTAAAAGGGGTTTTGTCTTGTAATACCCTTTTTGGAATATTGGAAGAACTGGAATATTGGAAGATTCGGGTTCTTCCTCTAAAAAGCCCTAGATCCTTTGGTTTATCTCTTCAACTGATACTCCACGATGGCATCTTTGGCCATAATTGCCTCGGCAGCAATTGTCTCGCTGATGTTCACACCCTCATCGCAGTAAACCTTCAGGGTGAGCTGAATGGCACCATCCTTGGTCTTCGACACACGACCGTGCGCCAGCTTCTTGATCAGCAGCGACTGCGTCTTGAGCTGCGGCTTCGGAACGAATTCGAAGGAGCCGTCGCTCAACTGCTGTGCAACGCCGAGACGGTGGAAGCGTGGCATACTGCCCACCACGGGATTATCGGGTGCAAACAGAAAATAATGAGTATCATCGCAGTAAGCCATGCCGCTCTTCTGAGTGTGCTGGCAGTTCATCAACTTGTGGATGTCATTAAAATTCTTTTTCATAACCTTAGTGAATTTAAGAGCAAAGAAAGCGAGAAACGTAGCGCTACTTACCTCCGGAGATTCCTTACTCACTCCACTCGGTTAATAATTAAAAACTAATTCAAGTAATCTCGAATCAATAAAACTGATTGTGAGTTGTCCGTTCTCACTCTTCTGACTCTGTACAGCGAAGGTCTCTCCCTGCTGCACCACGCGCATCAATTTTGTATGTATAATCTTAATAAAGCAAGACCTAACCTTCCTTTAAGGTTCTTTAGTTTGTGGCTCCGATCTTGCTGAAAGCTGATGCAAAGTTAAGGCAAAAAATCGTGTAAGTGCAAAAATAATCGTTTTAAATCGTTGAAATTCAGTGTTTTCGGAATCGTTAGGAATCAATCGGAATCAATCGGAATAAAATCAAGGATTCAATCGGAACCTGAAAAACGCAAAAGCGGCAACAACTATCCTTTTGTCGGATAATCATTGCCGCTTTCTATAGCGTATTTAGTTTTCAAGAAACAACAAATTATAGTTCTTCTGTTGTCATTGCTTTGTAGATTTTTTCCCCGATTTTTTTATCTTTCTTATTCTTCCAAAGAAGGTAGTCTGGAAGATTTGAAGAAACATGTTCTTTATTTCTTTCCCATGTTCTCAGTTTCTTATTCATTCCATCTGACATATTTTCTATAGCCTTATCATCGCTATACTTCAGTACCCCAATTCCAATCAAGGCACGGATAAAATCAATACACTTCGTTCCAGAGCGAATTGCTTCTACGTCTATGGAAATAGCCATTAGCATAGCCACCTGTACATTGGCTGTCAGATTAATCACAGAAGCCGCTTTCACTATTTGCTTTCTTGAATTCATCACAGCTTTATTGGTTAAAGTAAATGTTGGCTCCATTACTTTAACTATGGCTTCTGTACAATTTTGTGGAATGACTGCATTATCAGAAGTAACTTCTATATTGTCTGTTGTTTCCATCGTAAACCATTCATCAGGATAATTTATTTCCAGCCAATATTTTTTGCATTCTCCCATGAGTATATCGTTGATAATAGCAATTTTATCAAGAGTGAAAAAGAAATCTCGTTCTTCTTTTTCTGTGAAATCATTTCGGTGGCGCATGAAATAATGTGCAACATGCTTGATCCCATCTTTATATTCCATCCATTGTATCCAATGTTTACCGAGATTTGTTTCACTGAATTTTTGGATAAGATTGTTGCGTTCTTTTTGCATTTCTACAAAATTTAACGGCGAAGGATATTCTTCCAGCATTAATTTTATTTCGGGCAACGATTCCTCATACGACATAAATAAACGGAAGAGAAAAGCCTTTAACTCACTTCCGTTTGGACAATCATTGCTTTTAGGAAGTACTGCTATCAATTCATGAAGTTCGCGATTAAAATCAGGAATCTGATTTCCCAGGATAATATCAATGATAGTAGAAATACTCTCATCGGCTTGATTATACTTGAATGACAAACCATCTTCTAGTTCTTCAAGATGCTCAAAATCTTCTGTATAATGATTAAACTCTTCTTCTGTCATCATCTCCTTTAGTAAGGCATAATCAGTTGAGTTTTCAAGGACTTCTCTAATGCTTTGCCAATTTATCGCCTTTTGTGTAAAACGAATATTTTCATTTAGCAGATATTGAAAATAGTCAATATTCATACAACGAGGACAAATGTATGAAATTAGTTGACGATCATTTCTGACTTTTACTTTAAGAGTCCATATTTTTCTGATAAATATATACAGTGAAGGGATTATGTCGATGCTTTCATTTTGAGAGTAAAACCAGGCTTCCAGTGTTTTGAGTTGTCTCAAATCCTCTTCTGCTACAGCTAAAAGCTTTTCTTCGTAGCCATCCTCCTCTGTTACAAAGCATTTGCAATGACAAAATGTTTCATACTTCTGTTCATAAGTCCGAATTTCGTTAGTCTCAAATCCGAAATGAGCATAACAAGCATCACAGAACTCCTTCCAATATGCGTGGTGGAGTTCTGCGATACTAAAGATCTTTAATAGTGGTTGGGAAAGTGGTTTAAAATTGTTCATGAGCGTGAATTACTTTAATTAGTTTTCCTACAATTCGAGGATTATCGGTTGCTGAAAGAACTATGTCTTGAAACTTGGGATTTAGGGAATGCAAAATAACATTGTTGTCTTCTGCGTATTCTTGAAACAAAGTTGGTTTATAATGAAACTCTTTGATGACATGTTGACAGAAAAGGTTGTTGCTTTCTATAAGCATAATTGCACCATTCTCATATGCATTCGTATAAGAGAAAATACAAAGGTCACCATCATGAATGAGAGGCTCCATTGATGAACCTTCTGCGTGTACCACGAACATATCTTTTGTTGGTGTAATGTTGCACTTTTTTACATTTACCCATCCTTCTATCTCATTTGTGTCATCATGATTAAATGCACCACAAGCTGCACGGATGGAGTATAGAGGCAGATAGGATTTAAACTGAGAAGATTTACCAACATCAAGTTTGATGACTAGTTTTTGCTCAGGCTTACTTTCTGGTTCAAAGAAAATTCTGTGCATAGGCACCTTCTCTATTTCACATTGTTTGAGAATGACGTTGAAAAAATGCATACAACTAGAACTTCTTCTTTTTTGAGTACTTTCTGATAGCCCAGGCATAAAGAAACGAATGTTTACATCATGCTTAGTTGCTTCTGCAAGAACAATGTGGAAGAATGGATTCCTAAGTAGCGTACGTGCTGATAGGTATTGACGCATTTCTGCGTCAATTTTGGGATAAATGCGACCTAAGCAAGTAAGAAACCATTTTTTTCCGCTACATTGAGTAAGTCCATGAAAAGAAGCTCCTTTTACATGATTCTCGCCAAATTTGAAATAGGCTCCATCCTTACGCTCTTTTCCATCTGTAAACAATTGAACGCCTAATTGGGCACAATCCATTCCTGGATCGTTATAATCATTCAGTATGTTACATATTCCTAGAGTAGCTGCATTATAATTGCTTATCTGAGGGATTTCAGATGGAACAATTGGCTTTACGCAATATCTAGATGCAACATAGTCTATGAATTGTGAATATGGAGTAGCCACTATTGACAGAACATAGTTTTCTACCTCCTCTTCAGGAAAAGAGTAGTCAAAGTCGAACATGGCCTCATTGACTGTGCTTTCGTAATCTTTATCAAAAAAAGCTTCTATCTGTTTATCCATACTTATTGTTCTGTAAACAGTTTACCTAATCTTGTTATTATTTTCTGCATTTCGAATTTAAACTCATCGTTGTCGTCCATCAACTTAATGATAAATTCCTTATCTTTTAATTGCTCTCTGAACTTTTCTGCAGTATTGATAGCATGCTTAATCTTGTCCTGCTCTGATACTTTTGCAACTGCAGTATCGAGTGATTCCGTGCCTTGTAAATAAGCAAATAGAGCCTCATTAGCTTCTTTATTGTCTGCAGATGCTAATTTGGCAATTTTTCTTAAGTCTGATGCATTATCTATATTGCCATTTTTAATTTTTTGGCAAAGATTATCTATCAGGTTTAATCCTGGTATCTTGGCATTTTTCTCTGGAATACTTTTGTTCTTAAGCATTTCAAAATAATAACTCCATTTTGATTGCTCTGTATCTTCATTTGACATCATGGTTTCATACACCTTTACATACAATCTCGCTTTTGCTGGTGTCAAACCGCATTCCTTGCAGATTGCTTCTATTGGCTTTTTAGATTTTTGCAGATGTCTAAAAAGATAACCAGCCTGCTCAAATGGAGTCCACTCTGTTACTCCATTAATGTGAATAGAGCCAATAAGTGCGAACACTAAGTCATCTGAAATGTCGTCAGGAAGTACGTTGCAGCGTATTTTTGCCCATGTTAACTTATCAGAACGACAGAGTAAACGGTAAGCGGCAAGGCGACTATTGCCCTCAATAACAACATTCTTTCTTACAAATATTGGATGAGTTAGACCACCGTTAGCTTTGATAGAACTGCGAAGTTCCTTTACGTTGGCGCACTTTTGAATCATAATGTCTTCAATCTCTTTCTGAGTTGGCTCCTCGCCACCGGTATGCATTCTTAAAATAGAATACACACGAGGATTTTCTTCCCAAAAAAGGAGATCGTCAACCTTCAATTCTTTTTCCTTGAACTCAATGAGCTCATTTTGAATTTTTATCTTTCCCATTTACTATGTTATTTTCTAAATTTAATATTTCTCTAACCATATCGCCAAAGCTGTAATCTGCAACATCTTGATATTCGCAGAGCGTGATGTCTCCTTGAGCCAAGAATGCTGCATTTTGTTTGGCTTTGAGTAGTTTGTCAATCCACACGTCAATACTTTCACTGATGAGTAAATTGTAGATGTTACATTGCTTTTTTTGTGAAATTCTATGAATGCGATCTTGTGCCTGAAGATAATCATCAAGATTAAACCCTCTATCATAGAAAATGCAGTTGTTTGCTACTGTCAATGTCAGCCCCTCTTTAGCAGATTGAGGTGTCGCAAAGAGAATTTTTGCTTCACCATGTTTAAAGCAATCTACAGAGCGACCCCTATCTTCTACTGCCATTTTGCCGGTAATTTTAACAGCGCAATATTGCTTATATTTACGACAGAATATATCTATATTTTCTGTAAAGCAAGACCAAACTATAACCTTCTCATTTCTTTGCATGATGTCGTGGATTAAGTCATCTAGAATCTGCTCTTTGCCTGAAATGCTATCATAACGGTCATCCAGTAATCGTGGGTTTGAAGCAACTTGAACTAGTCTCAGTAACCTTTTAAGCGAGTCTTGTGACTCGTCAAGAATAGAGATGTCTCCACGATGAATTGTTGTTGTCATCTCTTTTCGTACCTCTTCATACATTCGGCGCTGTTCATCCTCAAAGTCTGTATAGCACGTGATGTATTTTTTTGATGGAAGTGAAATGATTCCACTATTTTTGGTTTCTCGAACAGAAAACGTTTTTATTTTCTCAAAGATGTGCGAAACACAATCTTCAAATTGAGTACGCTTTTTATCATTATGACCTAGCGAATTAGAAAGATTTGTATCCGCCTTGAATGCACTAAAGTCTGTTCCTAAACTTTCGCCTTTATCTAAGAAGAAAATTTGCGCCCAAAGATCGTAAGGGCGATTGGCAACAGGTGTTCCTGTCATGATGACTCGTATCTTAAAAAGGGATGCTAAGGTGAAAAAGTCTTGAGTAAGCTTAGACTCCGGATTTTTTATTTTAGTTGATTCATCAATAATGATTGCAACATTCCTAGTCTTAAGAAAAAGAGCCATTCTTTCATTTTCTCCTGATACAGTTTCGAAGTTAGTGATGACCACTTCTGCGCGGCTATTAAAGACAAAGAAGTTTGCTCGTTTATTGTTGTCTAGTACTTTGGGATGCAAATTGGTGTGTATTCCAAATTCTTCAACCCAATTCTTGACTAGAGTTTTCTTTGTGACAATCAACACCGTATCAATCTCACGGTTTTTCAACCAATAAAGCAAAAGGTCTATGGCAATCTTTGTTTTGCCAAGTCCTTGTTCATGAAATATGGCTGCATAGTCTTTGTCCTTGATCTCATTAAAGGCCTCGTGCTGATAAGGAAACGCCTCAAGTTTAGCACTATAGTCGTAATGATTTTTTTGTACGAGTTTTTTCATTTTAGCACTTCTCCTTTTTTAAATGGATCTACAGTATGGAATGTAATTCCTGGAACATCATTTCGTTTTCTGAAACGACGGATAAAGTTTCGGATACTAGGGTAGGCTGCCATAGACCCCGACATTACAATGTGGCGCTTTTTATCGTATACTCTTGCCTCTTTAACGTAGGATGCAAATTGCGCAAGCGTGTGATTGTTGTTAATGTCATTGTCTGTTTTGGCTTCTCCTATGATAATCAAAGAAGGTGTATTCACATAAATATCTGCCCTAAAGCCGTCGATAGATTTTGGGGGAAGCATAGATGCATCTCCTAAATCTGCAGCAATTTGGCTGTCTGATACACCAAATTCTCGTTTGATGTAATCAATTGCATTTTGGACGTATTCTTTATGTGCTAGTGACTCCATCTTAATTCTCGAATCTACGAATATTATCTATCATTTCTTGAAGCATGTCTGACAAGGCCCAAATTGCATCACGTTTCTTTGCACAAGACTGCTCTGTGGCCAAAGCTTTGACCTCGCTGAACTTCATGCCGTCAAAACGGGCAATCAATTCATTGCAAAGTACTTCGTAAGGAACCTTATCTAAATCCTTAGGTGCTTTAGCTGTGTTCTCAACAGCCAAAACCTTTTCGGCTTCTGTCAGATTTTTCTTCAAGAACATAGTCTTGGCTTTGTCACATTTTAAAACATCTGGTAACTTACGAACACTAAGGGCTTTGTCAATGTTAGCCTCTGCTACCCATTCAGCATAGTCAACTATCGTATAACCTGCATTAGCGACAGCATTCTTGATTCTTGGATTTTGATACTCCATGAATTTTGAGAACTCACGTGTTTCAAAATCTAAATCATTACTTTCTATGTATTCCTTGTAGGCACCCTGCATGCATTTGTAGGCCTCAATCGACTTAGTAATTTCATTGCTGTTTCCGCCACAAAGTGAAATGATCTGTGACATTGGAAGATATTCTACTTCACTGAGTTGAAAGAGATATTTAGCCTTTGAATATGGATCCCAATCACGTGGGCCTACCAAATGTGACTGAAGACGAATGGAATGGATTTCGTATTCTGTCATTTGCTCATAGAGCAATGCTGGTATTTTTGCCCATGTTCCATCTGGGTTTGATTCGTTGAATTCCTTATAAATTTGTAAACGAGTATTTCCCTCAATAACAACCATCTCGTCTTTTGAGGTATGATTAACTACAATAGGGTGTATGATACCCTTGCTTACGCGAATTGATTCGCGGAGTGTACGATAAGAGGTTGTTGCATCACCAGTACCAGAGTCTGATAAGGCTAGTGAAATTTGTTCGCTAGTTGGTTCGCCCACATAGTTCTCTAGGAACTGCTTAATTCTTGGGTTCTGACTATCCAGCTTTATTTGCAGGATGTCAAGAGTTGTAAATTTTGGCGCATTCATAACTTTCTATTTTTGAACGTATCTTTTAAATCCTCAAATCTGAGATCATAATATTTTTTTGCAATTTCAGGGTGTTCCTCTTCAAACTCAATCATAGCACGATAGCATGCACAGAATGTGGGCTTGGGCGTGAATCCTTTAGGAAATTTCAACCTGCTAGAAAATTTGCCATTCTTTATAGGTTGTTGTATGCCCTGATGATATTCCTCGTTTCGGATGCAAAATTGACGGAAGCTCATTTTCTTAAAGAAACTAGGCTGATTACACCATCGTGCCAACTGAGTATAAAGAATTTTGTATTGACTTTTCTTGTAATCCTCAAAACGCATAATGTATGGTAGACAACCATATTCCATAAGTATTTTAATACGCCAAAAAGCTCCTTCAATGTCTTGATAATCTAAACCATCAAAGGCAACAAGAACATAAAGTTTCGTTTCCTTTGTGACGTATTTCTTCCAAATTTCTAATCCTCTGATCGTTTGCTCAACCTGTTTCCACTCATGAGCATCGTCTTTACGATAGTGATCAAAAGCGAAGATATAATCTCCGTAATACTTAACACCAGCAAAGAGCTTCGCTTTTTCCTCTGTCATTAAGCGAATATCCATGCCCTGCCTAAATTGAAAAGGCTTTCCTGTAGCCTGCAAATCTTCCATTACTTTTTTGAATACTTTTGCAGGCGCAGCCATGATGTTATCATCCCATAGGTAAATTCTAGGTCGTTTGGGGTCCATGAATTCAGATACGGGAGACCAAGGGACAACTTTCTTCAATTCTCGATTCACGCAGAATGCACATTGTCGGATGCAGCCACGAGTTGTAAAACCTATTGAATAGCTAACGTAATCATCAAACCTTCGCTTTATTAGTTTAGGATCTCCACCTGTTTGTTTTTGTATGTACTCATCGTATAAAGTATAGTCGGGTTGGTGATGTTCAACTTCATGGGGAAGATTTGGTAATTGTTTTACATCATCGTCAAATTCTGCAAGGAATCCCGTTCCTCCGTAAAAAATGAAATGATTTTTTATAAGAAAATCAATCTCTTTTGGGCGTTTGGTGAATTTGAAAACCTGAGCTAAACAAAGCACGTCGTAATCGCAGCTATCAGGGAAGAATGGAAGTTGAATGTCCAATTCATTGTAGTCACAGATGAGGCGTACCTCATGCCCAAGTGATTTGCAGTATCCTGCTATTTTTTCAAGCGCAAGATTCGGATGGCGTGTTCCATGATCAAGTAGATCCGCATCAATGATACCCACTTTTAGCCGTTTTCCTAGGGTCTTTAAAACTTTAGGGTTGAAGCCTCTATTTTCGGCAAGTACACGTAGCATTCGTTTCTGTTGTTTCATTACATTTGTTTTTAATATGGTCTATATTTCACAAAATAACCTTTTGCAGAAGTTTAAATATTGTGTTGTTTCAGACCTTTATATATTATAACGCAGTTAATATGCGTATTTTGACTACAAAGTTACAAAATAATTGTGAAAGATCAACAATATATTAAGATTATTAACATAAAAATATGGCAAGATGTGTAATATTCCTCTGATATATCTGTTTTTTCTTCGATATATTTATGATGCTACTCAATAAGGATGGCTTCCAGACCATAGAAATTCCAGAAGATAATGAAGCAAATATTGCCGTTGTCGGCATCTTGAAATACATTATCCGTTAACGATAAAAGGGCAAAAGCATTATCCTATCTATCGGGTAAATGCTTTTGCCCTTTCTCTCTGTATGTCTTTTATTTCATTTTATTCCACTTCCTCGCACATTGCCATTTCTGTTCCCCGGTAAATCACAACGAGCTGATGAAGCTTCGTGGTCTTCACGGATTCGCGCACGATGTCGCTATCGGCGTAGCGCCTTATCTGGGCAGAAGCTTCCTCGAAGAGATGGTTCAGCTGCTCATCGCTGGTGCCCGACTTGCAATATTTCAGTTCCACGATGTAGGAATCTTCCAGGTCCTTATAAATGTCGCAAAGGGGCAGCAGGAAGATGTCGGCATAACCGCCGTCGTTGTCGAGTTCTGAGATAGGACGGTAGAACTTGCATTGGCTCGCCATCGCCAGAGTGAAACCATGAACGTAGGCTTCGCCCTTCTGCTTGTCGCGCTGGGAGGAGAAGCGCTTCAGACAATCGGCTATGTAGGCAAAGTAGGGCTTGAATGCGCCTTCGTAAGCCAACTTGCTCTCCAGCTGGGTCTTGTCGTATTGCTCAAAGGTGAGGTCGTCCTCCTTGTAGGTATCCAGCAGATAGGTGTACATCTGGTCGCGCACCACCTCGTTGGGAACCACGAAGCGGGTGTTGCCCTGGTAGGTACCGTCTATCGTTACCATGCCGAAATAGAAGAGCAGGCTCAGGAAATTGTCGGGATCGTTGATGCGCTCGGCTGGGAAATTCTCCATCAGGGTTCCCGTGGTGAATCCCTTGGTCACGATATCCTGTATGATGCTGGCATCGTGGGCAAACTCCCTGTCGTGGCGGATGAGCATGCGTATCTTGTCGTAGTCGATGCGGATGTTGGTTTCCACCAGCTTCTTCGGAATATCATAGTTGTTGCGGATGTAATTATCTACAAAGTAGAGCACCATCACGGAGTTGTACATGGTTGTGTTGCCGTACTTTTCTTCTGAGAAGCAATAATTGTCGTACCATGGCTTCATCACTTCTATCAGCTCATCCACGCTGTGGCGGAATGGCAGCACGCTGGCGTAATAGGCCAGCATCTGGCGCACTTCCTCCTCGGTGAATCCCACCATTTCGTTGAACTCCGGGGATAGGGAATAGTTGGTGCCGATGTTGAAACCGCTGGTCAGATCGTCCATTGTTACTGGACTTACTCCTGTAACGAAAACTCTGCCCAGTGAATCTCCGGCGGCTCCCTTGATTGTGTCGAAGAAATGTCGCAGATATCCCTCGCCGTGAGTCTGTTCGCGGTATCGGGTTTCATGCTCCTTGTGGGCAAGAATCTGATTGGTAAAGTGGTCGTATTCATCGATGAAGAGATAGATTTTCTGTCCCGTCTTGCTGCATTGGGCGCAGAGGTAGTTCAATTGATTGATGGCATCTTCCTGTTCATTAAGCCCTTGCTTGGTGTCTGACGGAAGGAGGTGGGAATAAATATCTGCGAAATAATTGAATTGTGTATCGCAATAATCGTTGAGGCCTTTCTTGTAATCATCAAGTCCACCCACAACTATAGCAAAATTCAGATGCAGGATGAGATAGCTGTTGCGTTCAGGGGTAGGATTCTCTCCGATGTAAAGCTTGCTGAAGAGGCTTTCAAACTTATCCTTCTTGTTGATGTCGTAATAGTTTTCGAGCATGGAGAGGGTAAGGCTCTTGCCGAAACGGCGAGGGCGAATGAAGAAGAAATACATGTTAGATTCTTCTATTTTCTCTATGAATGGGGTCTTGTCAACATAGTAACAATCTCTTTCCATTACATCCTCAAAGTTCTGCATTCCGTAAGGGATGCGCTTGCGATAGATTCGCTTTTGTCTTTCTATTTTTGCCATAATCGAAACCAACTTTTTGTTTTTATGCCGCAAAGTTAAGATTATTATTTGGAATAAGCAAAGTTTTAGGGGCTTTTTCTTGGTGGTTCATCAGAAAATGAGTAGTTTTGTGGGCGTGAATCTTCTCTGTAATAAGGGAATAAAATCTTCCTGATGATGAGGAAATCTATTCCTGATGGGGGAGATTGAGATAAAACAAAATATGAATCATAACGAAAATAGCGAAAAGATGAATCAAATTACGATGCTCGGAACGGGAAATGCTACGGTTTCCCAGATTTATAATACCTGTTTTGTGCTCAAGACTTCCAGCACTCTGATGCTGGTGGATGCGGGCGGAGGAAACGGAATACTGGCGCAGCTGAAGAAGGTGATCAAGACCATCATCGACATGATTCTTGCCAAGAAGCAACTGGCTAAGGTGGCTGAAAGGGTGGTTTCTGTTCTCTTTTGGGTACACGAACTCCGGTGGTCTTAAATCAACCTCACCAAGAGTCTTGCCCTTTGCTCCTTCAAGTAGAGTATAGACTTGTTCTTTCGTAAACTTTCTATCTTCTGATACAGCCATCAGCTAAGTTTTTTAATTGTTTCCATGCGTTTCTTGCACATGTTGACCGAAGTCAATATGCAAAGGTACTAAAACTTTCATAAACTTGGCGTCTGATCACGATCTTTAACTCTAATCTTTAGAAAAAAACTGATCTTTTGGCAGGCTGTTTTTATCTCCTTAATGAAATAAGGTATACATCTGGCTGCGCACAGCCTCATTGGTAATTTCAAATCGGTACCATAAATTCATCTGCCAAGGTCGGGGTTCTGAAAGAAAATCCTATAATTTCTTGGCAGTTTCAATAAAAATGCGTATCTTCGCAGCAGATTTATAGAATCTAAAATAATTAATTATGGGTAGATACATCAACCCTTTTACCGATTGGGGCTTCAAGCGTCTCTTCGGTCAAGAGTTCGGCAAGGACTTGCTGATTAATTTTTTGAACGACTTGTTTGAAGGCGAGTTTCAAATCAAGGACGTAACATTCAAGGATAAGGAACAGCTTGGAGATTCTAATGATCTCCGTGGCTGCATCTTTGATATCTATTGTGTAACCGACGATGGCAAGCATTTCATCGTTGAGATGCAGAACAGATGGGTACCTTTCTTTGTGAATCGTTCCATCTATTATGCTAGTAAGGCTTTTGTCGCCCAGCGCAAGAGGTTTGATGAAGCAGGTGAGCGCACTCCTGTTTTATACCAGTTTGTGCCGGTGTATGTGGTTTGCATCATGAATTTTATGCCAAGGGAGCATGAGGTGACAAAGTTTAGGACAGACGTTGCTTTGAGGGAGAAGTCTAGCGACTCAATGTTTTCTGACAAGCTTCGTTTCATCTATCTTTCTCTTCCCTTCTTTGATAAGAGTGAGGAAGAATGCGAGACTGGTTTTGAAAAATGGATTTATGTATTGAAATATATGGAAGTATTGGAAAGATTGCCTTTTACGGCACAGAAGAAGATATTCAATCATCTTGCTAAATTGGCTGATGTTCGTTGCTTGAGTAGAGAGGAGCAGGAAAAATACGATGAAAGTATTAAGGCTGTTGATGATTACTACTCCGGCCTTTATGGCTCTTATGTTGAAGGAGAGGAAAAGGGAATTGCTAAAGGTAGAGCGGAAGGTGAACTGTCTAAAAGTTTAACAATAGCCCGTAACCTATTGGCAATGGGTATGACTTTGCCTCAGATTATGAAGGCTACAGGATTGAATGAAGAGCAGTTGAAGCAGCTTTAGGAGTTGTTCCGGAAGATAATGAAACCAAGATTGCTACCATCGGCATTTTGAAATACATTATCTGCTAAAGATAAAAGGGCAAAAGCATTACCTTGTCAATATATGGTATGATGCTTTTGCCCTTTCTTTCTGTATGTCTTTTATTCCACTACCTTTTATTCCACTTCCTTCCAATCTATCAGTCCCTTGCCCTGTTCGTCCAGTTCCACGGCCAGGGCTACCACTTTGCGCTTGTCGGCCTGGAATGGTTCGGCGTATTGCTTCGCCTTAATCTGAGCTTCGGCTGCTGAAATGCCGCCGTTGTTGGAAAGTTTTAACTCCATAACATAGATGTAGCGGGTTACCTCTACCACCATGTCGATTCTGCCCGTAGAAATCATCTTTTCTACTTCCACGCGGCAACCGATGGCGTTGAAAATCGTGCTCAGAATCAGGCGGTAACGCAAGCCTTATGAGAAATGCCACAGTACGGCGCTTGATGCCGGAAAACTGGCGGAGGAACTGGGCGTGAAGAATCTTATCCTATATCATACGGAGGAGAAAACGCTGGCTAATCGTAAAGAAAATTATACCCGTGAAGCTGCCGAGAACTTCAAGGGTAGAATCTTCGTTCCGGATGATTTGGAAGTGATAGAGCTGTAGGATTTTCTTTGTCCCACAGATTTCGCAGATTTGCACAGATTTTGGACTTGTTCGGTCTTTGGATAAAAAGCACGCAGATTTCGCAGATGACGCAGATTTTTTTGTTGGAGATTTGTGTTTCTTTGTCCCACAGATTTCACAGATTTACGCAGATTTTTTTGTTTGGATATTTGGGAAATTTTCCTTTCGATTATGGCAAGAAAGAATCTGTGTAAATCTGTGGAATCTGTGGGACTTTTGAAGAGGCTTACTTTTTCGCCTTTTTTAATACGCTTCTCCCTGCTCTATTTCTTCCTGCGTGATGCGCTTGCGGTCGATGGCACGCCAGGCGAAGACGATGTAGGCTAGGACGAACGGGATGAGGAGGGAGGCTATCGCCATGGTGCGGAGCGTGAACTCGCTGCTGCAACTGTTGGCGAGGGTGAGCGAACTCTGAAGGTCGATGTTCGACGGATAGTAGGCGGTATTGTTCCAGCCGGCTATCAGCAGCAGAACCAGCACGGTGAGCACGGTTCCGATGCCCGTAAACCAGATTCCCTTTCTATACTGCACGCTCCTCGATGACTTGAAAATGCCGAAGAGAACGAGTACTACACCTATTAATAATATTACAATCAAGATTGGCATCTCCAGAAGATTGTGAAGATACTTCATGCTCTCAATCGTAATGCTGGAAGAAGAAGTGCTGAATCCATCCTTTATCATTAATCTGATGAGGAATGGCAGGAAGAACAATAGGAAGAGCAGGGCATTCCATGGCAACTGGCGGGTGCAGCGCTCCTGAATCTGCTGGTGTTCGATGTTGTTCTTGATGTAGAGCATGCCCAGGATGCGGGCTAGCATCAGTACGGCAAGTCCCAGTACCACATTCCATGGGTCGAGCAGGGCATCAAGACCATGACTGGCGTTTGCCCAACGGCTGATGACGGGTTGCAGACTGTTGGTAATATTCCCCTTGTCTATCAGGAAATTGCTGCCGTTGAAGAAGGTGGCTACGGCGCCGCCAAGAAGCAGCGGACCCACGATGCCGTTGATAATGAGGCAAATCTGAAAGGTCTTCGGTCCAAGAAAATTACCTATCTTGTTCTGGAATTCATAGCTCACGGCTTGAATCACAAACGAGAACAGGATGATCATCCACAGCCAGTAGGCTCCGCCGAAACTGGTGCTGTAGAACAGCGGGAATGAGGCGAAGAAGGCTCCGCCGAAGGTGACGAGCGTGGTGAAGGTGAACTCCCATTTTCGTCCCGTAGAGTTGATGATGAGGCGACGCTCCTCTTCCGTTTTTCCCAAACAGAATATCAAGGTGTTGGCTCCCTGTACAAACATGAGAAACACCAGCAGGGCTCCCAATAATGATACGAGGAACCACCAGTATGATTGCAAAAATTCGTATGTCATAATACTTTCGGGTTTTGTTGTTTACTGAAAAACTATCCTATGATTCTTTTCGAAATCTTTCTGAAAAACCATTGATTATCAGAGAGATTAATCGTATTCCGGTCCTTTCTTGATCTGCTTCACCAGGATGCTGATTTCTACGGCAAGCATGGTGGTGAAGAGTGCCAGGAAGATGAAGAAGGTGGTGGCCACGCTGCCTGCCTCGATGTCGGAGATGGCGGCACTTACTGGCAGCAGGTCTTGGATGGTCCAAGGCTGGCGACCGATTTCTGCTACTATCCAGCCCGATTCTGAGGCGATGTAAGCCAGCGGAATCATGATGATGGCGGAAATGAGGAACCATCGGTATTGGGCGATTTCCTTCTTATAAACCAAGAAGAGGCTGAGGGCGAAGAAGAGGATGAGCAGGCAGCCTACTCCCACCATCAGGCGGAAGGCGTAGAAGCAGATCGGGATGCTCGGCACCAGTTCCCTGGCGTCCTTGATGTAACCATATCCGAAGTATTTCATGTTCTCCCTGAGGATAGGGAGCTGGTCTTTCGCCTGGGTTTCGCGATAGGTTTTCAGGGCAACAATCGCCTTCTTGCCCCGGGCTATCTTTTCCTGAACGGATGGTTCCCGGGTGCCATCCTCGTGGGTGTAACCCTTGAGAATATCGTTTACGCCTGGCACGTAGCCATCGGCTGTGCGGGTGGCTAAGAACGAGAGCATGTTGGGGATGGCGATGCGCATGGCTGGCTCCTGCTCGTTTTCGTAATCGGGCTGCTTGAATGGGTGAACGGCTGCAATCGCCGTAAGGCTTTCGCCGTTTCCGCCATTATATAAGGCTTCCATCGCAGCCAGTTTCATCGGCTGCACCTGTGCCACCCGATAGGCGGAGTTGTCGCCGGTCATCGCAGCCAGCAGGGTAGCGATGAGTCCTACTCCGGCACCCATCTTGATGCTCGCCTTGGCAAGTTGGGTTTCTCTTTTCTTCAGGAGATACCAGCAGCTTACGGCTACAACGAAGGTGGCGCCGATGATCCAGGAGGAGGTAACGGTATGGGTAAACTTGTTGATGGCGAATGGCGAGAGTGCCACATCCATAAACGAAGTCATCTCGAAGCGCATGGTGTCGGGATTAAATTCCTGTCCTACTGGATATTGCATCCAGGCGTTGGCTACGAGAATCCACCAGGCAGAAATGGTGGCTCCAAGTCCCGTGAGCCAGGTAGAGGCAAGGTGGAAGCCCCGGCTCACCTTATCCCAGCCGAAGAACATTACGGCTACGAAGGTGCTCTCCATGAAGAATGCCAGGATGCCTTCGATGGCTAGGGGAGCGCCGAATACGTCGCCCACGAACCAGGAGTAGTTGCTCCAGTTGGTTCCGAATTCAAACTCCAGGATGATTCCCGTGGCAACACCCATGGCGAAGTTGACGCCAAAGAGTTTTTGCCAGAAACGGGTTACGTGCTTCCAGAACGGTTTGTTGGTGCGGTAGTAGCATGTTTCGGCGATGCCCATGATTACTGCCAGTCCCAGGGTGAGCGGCACGAACAGCCAATGGTAGATGGCCGTGAGTGCGAATTGCGCCCTCGACCAGTCGATGGTGGCTGATGTAATGTCTAACAATAGATTTGTCATCATAGTTGAACGGTTTTAGAATTGTTATTATATAATGTTTTTGTATTTCTTTCTATCTGAAGGTTGCGGGGATTCTGAGTCTTATCTGTTCAGAATTTCCTTGGATACGAAGCCCGCCTTATCTCCATTCTTTGCATTACTGTTAATATAATTCGGAAAGAAAAAGAGCTTGAGCACCAGGAAGATGATGGCAAGCTTGATGAGGATGATGGTCCAGAGCGTCCTGCCCAGGGTCATCGTCCTGAAACCATCGTAATAGAGATGGAAAATCCGGGATAGCAGTCCTTGCTTCATCGGTTTTACATCCGTTTTCATCAGGTTTTTATCCTTTTTCTTCTGCATAAGCACTCCTTCTTAAAAAAATCTGCTGCAAATCTACAATAAATAATTGTAACTACCAAACATTTTATTGAAAAAGATACAAAAAGAAAAGAATTTGTTTCTAGATAGTCTATTCAGGTTTTGCAAGTAGGTTCTGTTATTTTTTATTCCCTTAAATTAAAATCTCCTCTCTAAAAATAGCTTATCTTTGCAGTCTCATTACATGAAATGAGATGTAAAAAACTTATAATATAAAATAGAAGAAAATGTGTATGATTATAGGAGTAGTAATTGTTAAGGTGGCGATGCTGGTAAGTCTTGCTGCCTATAAAATATTAAGATAACATTAAAATCATTAGGAAATGGAAATTACAGAAAGAATTCAGAGTAGAAAGGATGTAAAGGCGATTAGCGTTCGCCTTTTGGGTGATTATAAGTCTGTCAATTATATGGAGGCTTGGAACAAGTTGGGTGCTTATTGTCAGAAGCATCATCTTGATTATGATTGTCCGGATGCAGAATACATCAACATCTATCACGACAATCCGGCAGCGACTCCTGCTGAAGCCTGTCGCACGGATGTTTGTATCGCAGCTCCTATCGTAGAGCAGCTTCAGCCTGAGGAAGGTGTGAACATTATTACGATTTATGGCGGTCGCTTCCTGGTTTATCGTTATCAGGGACCGTATGAGAATCTGGCAGAAGTTAACGCCAAAGTTTATGGCGAACTCCTTCCTGCATCTGGCGAGAAGGTGAAGTTGGGAAGCGGAGTGTTGGAAAATTGTCAGATGTTTGAGCGTTACCTGAACGACCCGGAGACAACGGCTCCGGAAGAATTGCTAACAGAAATTTGGATTCCGATAGAGTAGAAATCATGCTAAATATATTTAGGTTAAGATTAGGAGCATTACTTCATTTTCTGATAGCCATAGGCCATTTGATTTGCCTCTTCTTTTTGGAGGAGGCATTCAAGGCTTATGGTATTTTATATGAAATGAAGCATCTCTGTTTTGACCAGGAATGGCTGTTGTATGCTGTTACGGTTTGTCTGGCAGTAGGCTTTGCTATTTTATATGCGCTCTCTGTTGCAGGCGATATTAGAAAGTTACCATTACAGAGATTGGTGATGATAGCCATTGTTGGCTTGTATTCTATCAGAGTAATAGTAGGGATTGATTGGCTGTTGTATGAGTTTACTTATCTGCAATTCTTCTCGACTTTAGTGCCAGCGATTCTCGTCTATTGCTATTTTCCCGGGCTGAAACGAGAAAAGCAAGTATAAAGAAGAATGTTATGAAGAAAGAGATAAATGCAAGAGAAACTTCCAGGGCGGCGGCGTTCGAATTATGGATTTCGTCGCCGATGCCGATGGTAACCCTGACCAAGACATTCGATGTTTCCCGAATTATGAAGATAAGCAGGAAGAGGGGGTGGAAATTCAATATGATCTTGTGCTGGGCGATAGGCTGTGCTGCATCGAGAACCAAGGAGTTTTATCTTCTTCCGGAAAAAGAATCTTCTAAAGGAATTCCTGATGAGGAAAAATCCCAAGAAAAAGAATCTGGTTCATCCTGGCGATTGATGCAATACGATTCTATCGCCATTAACGTAATCGTGGGAAATAAGAAGGGAGGAATCAATTCCTGCGACATTCCTTATTCTGATGATATTCAGAAGTTTAATGAAGATTATCTTCGTCTGACTTCTGAGGCTGCTGCTGAATGCAAATCATCTTCTTTAGAGGATGCGATGGTGGTGGGAACGTCGGCGATGATAGGAACGGAGCTTGATTGTATCGTGAATCAATACACGGATTTATTCTGCAACCCCATGCTGATGTGGGGAAGTTATCATCGTGGTTTCTTCAGAACCACGCTCCCCATCTCCTTCCAGTTTCATCATGTTCAGATGGATGGCGGCGAGGCTGCAGGATTTCTGGAGTTATTACAAGTAATCATCAGGTTCTTGCAATAACTCCACGTCTTAATCTGAATTCCATCGGGCTCACCCCATGTTTCCGCTTGAATGCCGTGCAGAAATGGCTCTGGTAATCGTAGCCCAATTTGATACCGATGTCGGCAATCGGCAGACTTGTGTCGAGGAGATAATGAACCGCTAAATCCATGCGGAAATCGAAGAGATACTGGAATACCGTGGTGCCAAACTCCTGCTTGAAGGCTTTCTTCAGGGTGCATTCGTTGGTGCCCACCATTGCCGCCAACTCGTGGAGCGAAGGCATTTCCTGATAGTGGGTGAGGATGATGCTTTGGGCATCGTGTATCTTGTCACGGATGCTGAGACTGAAGGTTTGGCTGCCTGGCAAGAGACTGGCGGGCAGGAGAAATCCCGAGAGGCAGTCGATAATCTTCGATTCCAGGTATTTGGAGGCTTGGTTGCCTAACAGGCGGGAACGCTGGATGTCTCGTGCCGCCTTGATGACTGCTGCTATGGCGGGCTGGTTGTACTTGATGATGGTCTGGGTGTCGAAGGTAGGGCTGGTTAGAGGGGAGAGCTGCTCAAAAGCCTCCGCGTCGTGCTCGATAAGCTCTTCTATGAATTGCTGCGGGATGACCACGTTTAAGATTTCGAATTGGGTGCCCTGGTTCAAGTGAGTGTTGGCACCACCTTCGCCGCTTAGAAAACAGAGGCTTGCCTCGCCTGTTTTCCACATCATTTCCTTTTTTTTACCACGACCGCCGTATACTTCTTTCATGCTGCCGCCAAAGGTTGGCATGGAGAAGAGCAGGGCTGGTCTGACCTCGTGCTGCGCGATAAACTTGGTGTTGTTCGCCTTGCCAAAATAGTGTTGGTTCATAATGCCAAACTTCCGGTAATGCCACTCCTTGAGCGAAACTTCCATTGCATTCGATTCGATGTGGTTGCTCCGTTCCATCCCATGGTTGTCGATGAAGATAAGGCCGTTTGTCCTTACTTCCCCTTCTATCTTTCCATCTCTTATAATCTGGCAGTCGATCATTAGCTTTACTTTTAGTTGTTTTTATGCTGCGAAATTGCAATTAAGCAAGAAATTCGTTGCAAATGTACGATATTCTAAGTAAATATACAAGTTTATCTCCAATTTTATACCTCTTTTTTCGAGAAAAAGTCTCTGCTGGGGCAAAATCATAGAGATTCTGCTTAACAGAGACTTCGTTTTTTCTATATTTAAACCGAGAAAGTTCTTCTACAAAGAGGAGTTCTTCTGGAGAAACCGAGAAAGTTTTTCTATTTTCCTCCCATTCGTCCCACGGCTTCCTGGGCTGAGTTCTCGCCACGGTATTGCTTCTTGGCCTGGTTGAAGCGATAGGTGAGGCGGAGCTGGACGCTTCGGGTGTCTACCCACTTCTGCTGCTGGAACCGTACGTTGCCGTAGGTACCGTCGGTCTTTTGGCGCTTGGTGTTGAAGATGTCGTTCACGTTCAGACTTAGCGAGAGACGGTCTTTCAGGAAACTCTTGTAGAGCTGGAAGTCGAAGTTGTGCACGCTGCAGAGGGTGAGGAAATCGTAGGTGCCGCTGCTTCGGTAGGAGAACGAGAGGTTCATGTACCAGCCCTTTGGAAGATGGAAGCCGTTGTAGAGGCTGAAGATGTAGTAGGGGTCGTGGAAGCTTTTCTCCTTGCCCATGCTGACGGCCTTGATGAAGCCCTGCTGGATGCCTGCCTGTAGCTGTGGCTCGTAGAAGCCCCAGCGGTGGCGGTAGCCGAGGAAGCTGCCCCAGTTCCAGCAATGGTCGATGTTGGTCCAGGTGATGTAGCCCGTTTGCGGGTCATCTGAATCGGGTTCGATGATGCTGGTGATGTAATCCTTCACGTAGGTGTAGCTTGCCTGGACGAAGAGGTCGCCGTAGCTTGCCTGGTATTTGAACTCGTGGCGCTGGGATGGCTCCAGCTGGCTGTTTCCTATCTGCCACATGTAGCGGTTCGCGTAAACCGTGCCCGTGTTCAGCTCCTGGAAGGATGGTCGGATTTCGGAAGAGCGGTAGCTCAGGGACTGGGAGAATCTGCCTGACTGATGAGAGAGCAGGAGGGAAGGGTAGAGGTTGTCGTATTTGCGATGAAGCGGCTCGGTGGAGGTAGTTTCATCTTTCAGATAATCCAGGCGGCTGTCCACGTGCTCGTATCTCAATCCTACTCTTAATGAGAAGGGCTTGAAATCGAGTGAATACTCGGCGAAGAAGGCAGCATGATTTTCCTTGGTGATGCTGTGGGTGGAGGTTCCCTTATCGGCAGGGGTGTAATCGGTGCGCGATTCGCTCTTCACGTAGTTGTACTCGGCGCCCATCATCCAGGTTTGCTTGTCGTTGATGGTGTAGTTGGCGCGGGCCTTTGCTCCCCAGATGGTTCCATCGCTTTGCGGCAGGAGTGTGAACTTGTTTCTGGCTTCCTGCAGGGGGGAACTTGAATCGAGGGACCAAGCGATGGAATCGCTTGGAACGGAGGCAAGGAGGGGGGACAGAAGGGGAGCTGCTTGGGGCTAAGAGGGCGCTTGGGGAGGTGGCTGCTCCTTTTCCTTTGGCTGCTCCTTTTCCTTTGGCTGCTCCTTTTCCTTTGGCTGCTCCTTTTCCTTTGGCTGCTCCTTTCTCTGAGATCTCATCCACGAATTGAGCCTGCTCCGTGTGCAGCTTCACGAAATCGCCGAAGAAGTTCAGCTTCCATTTCTCTCCGTATTTGCCCTGGTAGAAGGCGTTCACGTGGTGCTGCCAGTCGTAATAGAGAAACTTGTTGTTGCCCGTTACGTTGTCATCTACGTGATCGTTGGTCATCGCATAGCTCGTCATCTTGAAAGGCATCGGCTGATGGATGTTGTAGCCGTCGTATTTTACTCCGATGGTTTGCTTTTCTGTCAGGGCGAGGTCGGCTCCGGCACTCCAGTAGAAGCGGTCGTAGTAGCTGTGCTTACTGTCGAGGGTGGCGGAGGCAATGTAGGTGGTGGCGTTATCGCCAGCCTGGCTGCCGCTTACGTAATTTGTGGCGATGTCCTGTTCTTTCCATATTCCCTGCCAGTTGGCGTAGCCCAACTTGCCGTAGTACGTCATCTTGCCGTGGGTGTAGGTAAGGTCGAGGTCATGGTTGTTGCTCACGAAGGAGTCGAAGAGGAAGCCGGAGTTCTCCACGATGGCGAGTCCTTGCAGGTTCTTCTTGGTGGTGATGAGCAGCACGCAGCCCACGTTGTTGCCGTATTCGGCTCCGGGATGATGAATCACCTTCACCTCTTTTATCTGTGTAACGGGCAGGTTTTCTACCATGCTGTAATCCTGCACCTTTCTGTCGTTGATGTAGATTTCGGGTGAGCCGCCGATAAATGCCTGCGGTTTGCCATCCTTGTTTTTGAACATTCCGGGAAGTTTGGCAAGCATTTCCGTAGCTGTTGGCTCCTTCTCGAGAGAAGTTCCCGAGATGCGAGCCACGATTCCGCCGTTCTTCTGGCGGAATTGCGAGCGGGTTCCCTTGATGGTTACGGCTGCGAGCTGTTTCTCCCATTGGATGCTGTCCTGGCGCAGCTTTTCCTTCATCGCCTGGATGCTATCAGTAGAATTATTCTTTGCAGTAGAAATATTTTTTGCTGTAGAAATGCTCTCAGTAGAAATATTCTTTGCTGTAGAAATACTCTCTGCTGTAGTGGTCTTTGTCTGTTGAGCGTTTGTCATCATCGGATTTCCCAGGACGAGCAAGCTGCTTATGATCAATTCATGTTTCATAATCTTCTTTTTTATTTTAATGCAATATGTCACAAAGTTCTTGCGAATGTTACTGCGCAGGAATCTTGCGGATGATGTTGCAAAATTACGGATAAGGAAAGAGAAGGATTTTAATATGACGGAATTTTTTCGGATAAGATTTGTTTTTTTATGGAATAAGGCTTGCTGTTTCATCATAATTCGTTATCTTTGCACTATTTATAGGATAAGCTGGATCTCGGCAATTTTTATAGGATAAGCAGGATTTCACAAGTTTTATAGAATAAGCTGAATCTCGGCAAGTAGAATTAAAATATAATGAGAAGAAATGTAGAATTAATTTAGTGTGAAGAAATAATGAATATAGAATCTGTTAGAGAGTATTGCCTCTCGCTTCCCCTCGTAACCGAGGCTTTTCCTTTTGATGAGCGGACCTTGGTGTTTCGCATTTTGGGCAAGATCTTTGCCTGTGTTGACCTGGAGCGCCCCGAGTGGGTTACGATGAAATGTAATGCCGATTACGCCCTCGCACTCCGGGAAGTGCATCCCGAAATAGAAGGCGCATGGCATTGGAATAAGAAATACTGGAATCAGGTAAACCTTTATTGTACGCTGGAAGATGATTTCATCCAGTCCCTGATTCGCCACAGTTATTCCGAAGTAGTGAAGAAGCTCAAGAAAAAGGAGCGGATGGAGCATCCGGAAATGCTGGATGTGAAGGAATAGGGAGAAAGTAAAAAGAAGAAGGCTCTGAATTAGCCATAAGAAATGCTGATTCAGAGTCTTCTTATTAATTTATAATTCCTAGCTTTTGAGAGTGTAAACTAAACTGTGTCAAGCTACAATAAAAGTAGTTTAACACAGTTTTTATATTATGGACAACTTAGAAATTGATTACAAGAAAGCTGCTCAGCAGTTGCGTAG